>DAOUWQ010000178.1 GCA_030667035.1 Candidatus Heimdallarchaeota archaeon
GGATTGGCGGTGCAAGGAAGAAAAGCTTATGTTTGTAGTTTTAATGATACAACAACAAGCTACTCAGTGCTAGCTTTTGACATAAATAGTCCTGATGATATCAAACTTCTAAGTTATCGAGATTCAATTGATGATTGCTATACTTGTGAAGTAGACGGAGATTATTTTTACATTGGAACTTTAGATGCAACGATTGATTCTTACAATGTTCAAAATCCCTTTAATTTAGCTGGTGGAGGAATATTTCTTGATTGGTATCCTACAGATGGTGCTGTAACAGATATTGATATTGAAGGGCATCTAGTTTACTACACACTCTACAATTCAACAAGTAATAGATCATTAGGCATGGCTTATGCTGAAGATCCAGCCAATTTAGGTCAAATTACAAGTGATTGGAATTCAAATAAAGGATTAGGATTGGATGTTGAAGGTGATTTAGCTTATGTTGCAGCCAGCGATGAAGGATTCTATATTGTCAATATAACGGACAAATATACTACTACTGAATATGGTCATGTAGATACACCAGGCAATGCCACTGATGTATTAATCGATGGCAACCTTGCTTATGTTGCAGATGGTCCAGGTGGTATACAAATTATTGATGTCCAAAATTCTGCAAGTCCAACAATCCTTGGAAGTTATAATACTCCTGGAAATGCACGAAGAATGATTTTACAAGAGACTACACTATTCGTTGCAGATGGTGCTGGTGGTGTGCAAATATTAGATGTTTCCAATCCAACCCATCCCTTATTCCTTACAGAATTATTAACTAACGAATACGTCTACGATGTAGATCTTATGGGAGGTATACTTGTTGTTACTACCAATGAAGGAATCCATACATTCCGTATTGCAGCTAATTCTGGTTTAGCAAATATATCCAAAACAGTTTTCGCTAATCCATTTAGCGATTTTCGAGCATTAGATGTTCGAGTTCAAGGAAACATTGCTTATATCGTCGGAGGTACTGATGGATTCTACACACTAGATGTAAGTAATCCTGCTGCACCAGTATTTTTAGATAATATTACTACTGGAGCTGACCTAAGAAAATTAGATGTAAAAGGTCAGTTTGCCTATGCTGTGTATTCAGGTGGATATCAGATTTTTGATATTTCAAATCCTTCAGATATACAATTACTTGGACATTATGGAGGTGGTGGTCTAACGGATGTACATATCCAAGGAGAAGTTTTGTATATATCATTCACTGCAGGATTCGCTATGGTCAACGTTTCCAACCCATTCTCAATAAGTGTAATTAATAACCTCATATCTACACATGTAAACAATACTGCAATTTGGGTAGATGGAAGACAAGTCTATATGGTTGAAGGTGCAGGAGGTGCTGGATCGGATGATTTCTCTTCTTATGATAACAAAGATTTCACCGCGCCAATAATGACAGATTCGAACAACAGAGCTGTACCTATGTATGATGTACAAATTGCAGGTGATTGTGCTTACATTGGTGCGGGAGGATGGATGTCATTATACAATGTTTCTGATCCAACAGCCATGACTTATCCAGATTGGGTTACCACGACATCATGGGGTGTTTGGAGTTTTGGAACGAATGTTCTTAGTGCTGAGCTTGGAAATGGAGTAGCTTTGTATGATACTACAGATACCAGCAACATTAACACCATCAGTAGGTATCCAAATGCTACTGCAGCATTACAAATAACTACAAATGGAGATTACACCTACATAGCAAATCAATCCAATCTAATTATTTTAAGACATCACTATAGTGCAGGATCAACATTCCTACCTGGCACAGCTTTTGCCCAGTCAACAGAAATCGACACATTAGGTGCCGGAGTTATTAACAAAGCCACTCTCAATATAGACGATTTTGTACCTGCTGGAACCAATATAGATTACTTCATGTCTCCAGATGGTGGGGTATATTGGGAACCAGTAACGCCAGGTGTAGAACACACTTTCCTAAATATTGGTGATGAACTTCTCTGGCGAGCAGAAATCTCTGGTCCTGAATATCGTAGTGCTTACATCTACAACGTAGAAATTAATTACGAATTCAATGAAGCACCAACTATACCATTGATGAACGATTTGGGTGGAACCAAATTCACAGGTATTTTCAAAGTTGGTTGGAATGCAAGTACAGATGATGAATCAGTCAGTCAATATGAACTTGAAATGAGTGATTCTTCAAGTTTTGGTACAATACTCAAAAACTGGACTACAACCAAAACAAGTCAAAGTATGTTTGGTCTTGGCAAAGGAACTTTCTATTTCCGGGCGCGTGCAGTAGATAACGTCGGATTAACTAGTGCTTGGAGTGCCACAGAAACAGTGGATATAACCATGGCCACATGGCTTATTGGTGTAATTGCAGGTGGAGTGCTTCTATTAATAGTGCTAATCACTGTGATTGTAGCTGTTGTTGTTCGGAAGAAGAAAAAAGTAGGAAAGACAAGATAAGATAATATGAGACGTTCGATTAACGTCTAAGAATCTCTTTTTTTCATTTTTTTTAACGATGATAGCCAACACCATCGACATCTTCCAATGCTAAATCAACAAAAATACATTCCTTCTTTTGGGGAATAGGTTCATCAGAAGTAGCTATCCAATAGTAGTAATTTTTCCAATTACAAGCAGCAGTGACATTTCCTTCTTTATCCATAACCATTATTGAAACTGAGCCTTTATCTGGAGACAGATCCTTCATAGATTTTACAGCATTAATAGCTGCTTCTTCTACTGTTGCACCTTTGGATAATTCATATACTGCTATTCGAGCAAGAGATAAACGAATAACTAATTCACCCATCCCTACACACGCGGCAGCACCATACCGACTATCAGCATAATTTCCTGCACCGATGATTGGTGAATCACCTGCTCTTCCGGGAAATTTGAATGATAATCCTGAAGTAGACACCCCGCAGCAAATGTTCTTATCCTTATCTTTTGCAAGGACGTTAACCGTTCCATGGTTATTAGCAACATAATCGCGATACCAATCCATAAGTTTGGCATTTTGAACCATATCTTGGAAGGATTTGAAATAACGTTCTTTTGCTTTGAAAGATTTTTCAGTGTCATATGGTTTCTTGGTTATCCCCTTCCCATCCAAGAAATCTTTGTGCATATCACGAGCATTTTCAGTCAGCAATTCTACTTGCTCAAAACCCATAACTTTAGCAAATTGCTCTGCACCCTCGCCAACCAGTAAAACATGAGGAGTGTTTTCCATTACTTTCCGAGCAATAGAAATGGGATTCTTATAGTTCTTAATGCTTGCAACTGCACCCGCGCGAAGAGTGGTTCCATCCATTATTGAAGCGTCGAGCTCAACCTCACCTAGAAGGTTTGGTAGACCTCCGGTGCCTACAGTCCAATCATCCTCATTATCCTCAATAATCTTGATTGTCTCCTCAATAGCATCGAGAGCACTTTTCCCAGCAAGCAATATCTCAATACCTAGAGGCATTCCAATATCAGCACGAATTGTTCCTGCAAGCACTAATTTGGTCATGGTACTAATCATCTACTAATCATTCGACTAATCACTACTAAAGATGAACTTTTTGTTAATAATTGTTGAGATTGTTTGACTTTAATAGTTAGTTACAAATACATTGTCTTAGCTTTTGCAGTTGTGATCATTAGACGCAAACGTCTTGCTTATTTTTTTGCAAGTAGAAAAAGAGTATTGAGAGAAAGGATTGCTCCTTTTCTCTTCTATTGTTTTTTTTTCCTTTTTCAGCATTCATTCCATTGTTCTAAATTTTTCTTGTCTTGGTATGAGAAATCTACATCCGTCTTTTGTTACCACAATATCTTCCTCTAAGGATACGTACCCATAGTTCTTTGTTTTGACATTTAGTTCTAGGGTAAAGATCATGTTTTCTTCTATAGTTCCCTTTGGTATATCTCCATATCTTTCCCACAATGGTCCTAGTAGTGTCCCTCCATCGTGTGCTTGTCTTCCTACTTGGTGACCTAGTGCATGTCCGTATTCTTCGTATCCTCTCGAGATTACGTGGTCTCGTGCAATTTTATCTACTTCGAATCCTTTTACTCCCGGTTTGATGAATTCTGCTGAGAGTGTTATTGCTTTATGTACGGTATCAAATGCGTGTATCAGTTCTTCTGGAATATCTTTCTCTGCTCCGAAGAAATACATTCTTTGTATATCCGAGCAGTAACCATGAAGTTTCACTCCAAAATCGTAATGTAGAGTATGTCCCTTTTGTACTTTTATTGTTGGCTGTGGTCCCGAATGCCCAATTTCTTTATCAGGTCCTGCATCTACTGCGGGGCAAGAATTTCTTTGCCATGATTCTATTACTCCCAATTTGTTCATTTCATCGTGGAACATTTTTTGTATTTCTGTTTCATTCATCCCTACTTTTACTTGTGCACCTATTCTTTTGTAGATGTCTTTTGTTAGCAAACATGCTTTAGTTACAAGTTCTATTTCTGTTTCTGATTTTCGTCCACGCAATTTCTGTATTATTGGTGCTGCACTTGTGAATAATTCCTTTTTCTCACCTAAGATTTTCACTAAGGTTAAGTACATCCCATAAGTTAATCCATCTGCTGATACATCATCTATATCGTAATTTAATGCTATATTTTTTGGATTCAGTTTTTCGATGTATTCTTTTAATATTGCAGAAATCCCTTCTTTGTATCCCAGAACTTCATCCCAGATCCCCTTATCTTTTTCAGCATTTACATCATAATTTCCCACTATAGCAGTTTTTTTGAATGCTCCTTTTATATTTGAAAAAACAAATGCTGAATGCCATACTACATCTCCTCCTACGAGGATGTCCATTACAGGTTCTGATA
>DAOUWQ010000063.1 GCA_030667035.1 Candidatus Heimdallarchaeota archaeon
TAAAAATGGAAAAATTCTACTATATTTTTTTGAAAAGTCATCTTAACGAGCTTTTAATTTATTGATAATGGGTGGTCTGGTTTTCAAAAGAATTCTGTGTCCACAATCAGGACACTTGGAGCCTGGCATAAGATTTAACGATTCTGGAGAAATCACTCTTCCACATCGGTGACATACATATTTTGTCATAATAACTTAACCTCTGATAACTTTTCGATTTTTTCCTTTTAAAACCTTATTCACTATTACCGTTTATTAATATACCCAAGAAAGAATAATGAGGATTTGATGTAAATTCATAATACATAGATTTATGAAATTAATGGGAAGTTTCACAATTGCAAATGAAGAAAAATTTTCTCTAAAAAATAAACTTCTGATGTGAATAAACTAAAGCTAAAGCTTATAAATCTAAAGTATAAAAAAATACAATAGAAAAACGTCTAAACGCGTTTTAAAAACCACAGCGCGGTGGGGTAGCTAGGTTGTGCCCACAGGGCTCATAACCCTGGGATCGGTGGTTCGAATCCACCCCGCGCTACCAATTTTTCTTAACTGTTTTCCACTCAAGTAAGTAAATAATGTTTTTTTCAAATCAAGAAGTGTGAATATGTTCAGGATGTTCAGGAATTTTCTTCAATGCTTCTTTAAGGAATTTCGGTTTGATAATAATGTCATCCAGTTGTTCTATAGTAAACCATCTGAAGATGAGTTTGAATTTCCCATATTTTTCTACATTGAAATGTTCTTCTACTCCAATAAATTCCTCTTGTAGCAATTTTTCTTCCGAATCTAGTGGCACTACTAAAAAATATAATCCTATTTCATGATATTTTTCTTTATCGTACTCAAAGAAATTTTCTACAACCCAGAGAAGCCTTTCTACTTCTATTGTTATGCCGGATTCTTCGAGAAATTCTCTTTTTAATACTTCTTCTGACGTTTCAAATAGTTCTGCACTTCCGCCTGGAAGCGCCCAAAAATCATCAAATTCAGCTCTATGTAAGAGTACTTTATTCTCTTTCAGTACAACTCCTGCAACTCGATAAGCAAAATTTCCTTTTGATGTTTTGAAAACAGTCATTTGAATTGTATTGCCTTCGATTATCTTATTAGATTTTATCTTTCCTTTGGATAAGTAATGATTCAATTAAGGATTTTTTTTATTTTACCATTCTAGATATTCCCTTAAAATTTTTAAACAAATGTGTTCGTTGATATGAATTAAGAACAAAGTTATCTGACTAATTGATTAATTACTTGAGGTTAACTAATGTCTGAAGATATGAAAACACCCATTTATAATTGGCATAAAGATCATGGTGATATGGCTTCTGTTGGAGGTTGGGCTCTCCCAATGCAATTTTCTTCTATTAAAGAAGAACATATGGCTGTTAGAGAGAACGCAGGATTATTTGATGTAAGTCATATGGGGAGATTTCGCTTTACGGGTAAAGATGCCTTCCCTATATTAGATAAGATTCTCCCTCGTAATTTAATGAAACTTGCAGATGGACGCTGTGGGTATAGTTTCTTACTTGACGAGAACGGAGGTATGCTTGATGATTGTGTTACAATGCGAAAACAAGAGGATTATGCTATTTTCGTTTGTAATGCTGGTCCAAGAGTAAAGGATTGGAATTGGATGATTAAGTTCATTGATTCTGAGAAGCAAAAGAATTCTAAGCTCGATATTAATTATTACGATTTTACCCTCGATTCTTCTATGTTTGCTCTTCAAGGTCCAAAAGCAATTAAAATTATGGAATCAATGACTGATGTTGAAATCCCACGAGGCTGGGGTTATTTTGAAACAACTTTAGCTGGCATCGAAGTCTTTGCTTCAAGAACAGGTTATACTGTCGAAGATGGATTTGAGATTACTGTATTAGCTACTAAAGATACCATCAGTGAAAAAGCAACGAAGCTTTGGGAGGCTATCTTAGAAGCAGGCAAACCCTTTGGCCTCCTACCCTGTGGGTTAGGTGCTCGAGATACTTTACGATTAGGTGGAGGTTTACCACTTTCCGGACAAGATTTTCATCTTGAATACGACCCATTTGAAATGGACTTAGGTCTTCAAGGAATTTTCATTGATCTAAACAAGCCATTCTTTATTGGTATGGAAGCTCTCAAGAAAAAATATCCAACACTTAATGAGGAGAATAAACGTACTCTCAAAGAAATGACTCGAAAGAGAGTAGGTATCGAGCTTCTAAAGAAAGGTATCCCACGACATGGTTATGCTATTGAAAAGGATGATAAGAAAATCGGTGAAGTAGCTAGTGGTTCAATTTCTCCACTTACAAACAAGGGAATTGCAATGGCAATATTACCAATAGAGTTCACTGATATTGATACTGAATTAACAATTATCATTCGTGATAGACCTTATCTAGCAAAAGTAGTGAAATATCCATTCTTCGATACTGAAAAATATGGTAGAAGAAGAACCCAATAATGAATATATATAATGGCGATGATTAATTTCATCGTAATAATTTTTTTTCTTTTTTGTAAATAACTTGATTATATTTCTTCTACAGTTGCGCTATAAATTTCATTTCCATCACACATGCCACTTGCTCTTACTTTTTTACCAACAAATGCGGCATATTTACCAATATCAAAATCCGGTGCAACGGCTTCCATCGGACGTATTGCATACAGTTTGAATTCTGTACCAAGCTCAGTTTTAACTATAAATCCGTTAGAGCGTTCTTCAAGAACTCCAACAATTGTAATGTTTTTCACAATGTTCACCTTGTATTGCTTGTTTGTTTATTTAGTAAAGTTTACTGTTCTAGCAGTTCATTAACCATTTGGTCGAAATCTTGCTCTTCTTTTGCTTTTAGTTCAGCTATTTCTTTGTGAGTGAGATTTTTAAATTCCTTCATTTGATCTTCTGTAAGAATCATCTCGGGTTTTTCTTTTTTGAGTCTGGAAAGAATTTCTTTGAGTGATTTACTGACCGCTTTTCTTTGGTCAACAAAAAGACCTTTAATGGTTTTCTTGTCTTCACCTTCTTTCATTAAATTCTTAATATTTCCCTCAAGTCTGAAAACTTCACTGATAGCTCTCTCGAGACTTCCCCGCATATCATAAAGAAGAAACTTGGACATTAAATCATCCATTGGATCAGTGTCTTCCTCGAATTCTTTCAGGATATCCCTAAAACTATCACCGAAAGTTTGTGCTTCATTTAAATCGTCTTTTACTGATTGAAGATCAAAATCTTCTGCAGAAGCTTCATAAGCCATTGTCATTTCTTCTGCTGTTTCGAGATCCATATCCATCTCGAGCATTTCCATTTCAAGCTTAATTATTTCATCTGTTCCATCTTCTGAAGTTAGAGCTTTATCGCTTTGCTTTTCAAGCCAAATTATTTTGCCATCTAGAAGAATCAATCGTTGTTTGATATCTTTTGTTTTCAATTGACTAATTTCTTTCGAAAATAGATTTACCTCATCAAACAACTGGTTGTAAACATTCAGATCTATTTTATCGGGTTTTTTTGGTTCCTGCTTTTTCTCTTCTTTAGCTTTTTTCTGTTTCTTTCTACGAGGTTCTTTCTTTTCTTTTGTTTTTCTTTTTCCTTTTCTTTCCGATTTTACTTCCTTTTCTTGTTTCTGTGGTTCTTTTTGTTCTTTTTTCTTATTTGATTCCTTCTTCTTTCGAGCCATAATTAAAACCCAAACAACTAGTCTTTTTGAATTGAAAGCTAACAACTACTGCTTTCAGATAGCTTTTCTAAATACTAAAATCTTTTCAAATCTTGAAAAAACGTTTTTTGAATATTAGAACATAGTTTATATATTACTTTGAAGAGAAAAATTTAAGTCTTTGAATAATTATAATGGCAGAAACAGATTCGTTCAGGAGAAACAAAATGGCAATTTATCAAGTCGATGCATTTTCTGACACACCTTTCTTTGGTAATCCGACAGCTATTGTGCTCGATGCTGAAGATTACACCGATATTTTAAAACAGTACATTGCGAGCGAGATGAACCTACCGATAACCTCTTTTGTTACAAAATCTGAGAAAGCAGATTTTAAAGTAGAGTTCTTTACACCTAAGAAAAGAATCCCTATTGGTGGTCATGCTACAATTGCAACATTTTGGTTATAAGCTGAAATCGGTAGAATTAAACCTGAAAAGGATTTTGCTAAAGTTACTCAAGAAACTGAGAGGGGAATTTTCACTATTGAAATTTTCTGGAAAGAAGGTGAGCTAGATAAGGTCGTTATGATTCAAGAAAAACCAACCTTCAAAGAAGTTGATATTACTAAAGACAAACTTGCTGATATCTTGGGTATTAGATCAGATAAAATAGAAACAAATGAGCAACTTCCAATAACTATTGCATCAACGGGTAGTCCAAAATTATTAGTGCTAATTACAAGTAAAGAAATGACTGATGCGTTAGTACCAAAATACGCAGATATTGAACGATTATGTTTGCGACTAAATGTTTCAGGAATCCACTTGTATACTTTTGATACTTATCTCGAGGGCTCCACGTGCTATACAAGACATTTTGAACCATTGCGCGGTGCACCTGAAACAGTAATTTCTGGATTAGCAAATGGAGCACTAGGTGCTTTCCTAGTTGCTAGAGGTTTTGCTCAACCAGGCAAAATGATCATTGAGCAAGGCGAATCTATGGATAGAGCCGGAATTGTTGAAGTAGAAATTAAAGCAACAACCAAAGGTATCAAAGAAGTCAAAGTTGGTGGCAAAGCCAAAACAGTTTTTGAAATGCAATTTAAGGAGAAAATCTAAGAATACCGTATTTTCTTCTCTTTAAAATTCGGATAGCAATATTTAATAATAGAATCTTATGTTTGAAAGTTATTGATCTCAAAAAGAGACCAAGGTGGCTGAAATGTCATCTGTTTGTAATCGGGTCACTTTTTCCCTAGGATGCCAAATCTGTTTTAAGGAAAAGGAATGGAGCTCAGATGCAAAACATCAGAACAACTGGTGAATACTATGGCAAGAATGCATACAAGAAAGAAAGGTAAATCAAGTTCAAAACGACCTCCTCATGCAACAATTCCAGAGTGGGTCAATCAAACTCCAGAAGAAATTGAAGCAAAAATTGTAGAGCTTGCAAAACAAGGCTTGACATCTGCAATTATTGGTAACATTTTAAGAGATACTTACAGTATTCCTTCTTCTAAACTTGTAATCAAACAGAAGATTACAGAAGTTATGAAACGTGAAGGAGTATACCCTGAATATCCTGAAGATTTTAGAAATTTGGTTAGAAGAGCATTAGCTTTACGAAGACATTTAGATGGTCATCCAAAAGATCTTCATTCAAGATATGGTTTGCAAAAAATGGAAGCAAAAATCAGACGCTTGATGAGATATTATCAAAAGAAAGGCGTTATTCCAAAATCCTTCAATTATGTTCCAAAATCTGCTGCAACTATTGTAAGATAATTCAGTGGATTCAAACAAAATATCTCTTCATTTTTGAAGAGACCCCCCTTTTCTTTTATTTTACTTTTCAATCCAAAAATGGTCATTTTTGTGTACTTTTTAAGGATAAATTAACAAAAGTAATTATATAACAAGTCAAATTATACCAACGTGGTGTTGTCTTTGTCCACCGATTCGGAAAAACAAGATTTCAAAGGATTTATTGCTAAAATAAAAGAGGGAATCGATTCCGTTAAAGATGCAAAAGGTACTGTACTCTGTATAAGTCACATAGATGCAGATGGGCTTACATCTGCGGGAATCATTGGTAAAGCACTCCATAGAGCTAATATTCAGTATCAGGTTCGTGGTGTTCGTCAATTAGAACTCCCAATTATCAGTGAATTATCAATGTTGAAAAATATTAAAAATTTTATTTTCTCCGATTTGGGTGGTGGACAGATTGAGGGGATAAACAAATATCTATCAGACAGAAACATTTTGATTTTAGACCATCATCCTGTAATAACACCTCCGAAATCAAAATCAATAATTAATGTGAATCCTTTTCCGTATAATTATGATGGATCACATCAAGTAAGTGGATCTGGTATTAGTTACTTTTTTGCAAAAACATTGGACCCGAAAAATATCGACTCTGCAGCAATTGCTGTTGTTGGCGCATTAGCTGATCGTCAAGATAAAGGAGAAAAAAACTCGCTCACAGATTTAAATCGGATAATAGTTAAAGATGGCATAAAAGCAGGTGTTCTAGAAGAGAATATGGACATTCGGTTATTTGGAAGAGAAACTAGAAGAATCTATCAAGCATTAGAGTATACTACAGATCCATTTTATCCTGGTTTAACGGGAGATGGGGATATGTGTATTCGTTTTATGAGAGATACAGGCATTCCTCAACAGAAAGGAGATAAATGGCGTACAATTCAAGATTTATCTGAAGAGGAAAGGAGGACTCTAGTTCAAGCACTTTTAACATATGGATTACAAATGGGAATGTCTGCTGAAGATGCCCAAAGCATTCTAGGCAAAGTATACACACTCACTAATGAAAAACCAGGAACACTGCTAAGAGATGCAAGAGAATTTGGTTCACTGCTGAATTCATGCGGACGTTTAGGCGCTACAGGTATAGCTATAGGCATTTGTATGGGAGAACGTAAGTTTCTGTTACAAGAAGCTGAAACGATTATGAAAGAATATCGAAAGAAAATTTCCCAATTTTTAGAACTTGTCACCCTTGATAGTGAGCATGTAAAAGAATATAATAACCTCATTGTATTTGATGGAAAAGATGTAATTGATGATACGATGATTGGAACTATCATCTCAATTGCAATATCAACAAAAAGTTTTGCTGATAAAAAGAAACCACTAATTGGTATTGCAGAATCGAACGATGGAACCGTTAAGGTAAGTTGTAGAGGAACAGGACCATTAGTGGCAATGGGTTTGGACCTCGGTTTAGCATTAAGGGGTGCTGTGGAATCAATAGGTTCTAATGCAGAAGGTGGCGGGCATAATATTGCAGCAGGAGCACGTATACCTCAAGGTACAGAGCAACTTCTCTTTGAAAATCTGAATATTGCTATAGAGAAACAATTGAAAAAGGATGAAGCAGAATCTAAAAAACAAAGTAGTACTAAAAAAGCAGTGAAAAAACCCAAAACAACAACCACAAAAACTACTAAGTAAAGCTCTTCAAAAAATTAAACCAGCAATAGAATTAATTACTCTCACTTGAGTTGTTATTGAAATGAATAAACAGAAAAAAATCATTGA
>DAOUWQ010000100.1 GCA_030667035.1 Candidatus Heimdallarchaeota archaeon
AATGAAGATGCTTACAAATTCATTGAAATTTATTAGAGCAAATATTATCTGATTAAAAAAACAAGAGGAAATATTCCTCTTTTTCTCTTTACTTTTGAAATTGGTCAAATTAGTTTCTAAATTTTCATTTATACTCAAAAGAATTTTAAGCAATAGGAGTAATTGAAAGTAGTTCGACAAAATTAAAAGCTGGTTATTAAATTGGCAGTAAATGTACCTCTCAATGAAACTAAAAGAAAAGCAACTAAAAAATTTATTACTTTGGATTTTGCTCGAGGAATAGCAATTTTCTTGATGTTAGTTCTGCATGTTCTTCAAAATGTTCTAGATATTGGTTATCTATTTACAGATATTGCAAATCAACCGATTCTCGCACTTATAGTGATGTTCATTGCTCCATTCTTTGGTGGATTAGCGGGTTTCTTCTTGCTCATTTCATCTGCAAGTAATATGATTAGTATGTATCGAGATTTAGAACGTGGTGAAAGAATTAGAAGTTTAGTTTTCAAACAGATTTTTGGAGGAGTTCTTTTACTCGTTTTCGCTATGATATGCGAAGGTATTACAGGATACGGTGCATTAGCTGGTAATTTTTTTAGTAATCTAAATGATATTGGGAATACAAATTGGACTATACCACTGTGGCGCTGGAACACTTTTGAAACAGTACATACAATCGCCTGGTGTTTGATATTCAATGGTATTGTTCAAGGTTTATTGTCTTTGAAAGGTAATTGGAAAAATAGACGTAATCTAATCTTCTGGTATATTGTTATGGCAGTTTCAGTTGTTGTACTAACTCAACCAGTTTGGTGGGTAGTAGGGAAAATAGTGCCAGGATATCCTTTTGGAACATTCCCGAGTGGTCACAGTATAGATTTGCCGTACATTGGAACGGAAACTTTTTGGGAAATATTACGAGCACCATTTCTAGGACTTCTTGCTGGTTATATAGAACCGATATTCCCATATCTAGCAGTATCATTTGTTGGCAGTATAATTGGTATTATTTTATCCAAACCAAGAGAAGAAATTAATCAGAAATTCCCACGACGGTTATTTTTAGTTGGTCTTGGAATGTTTGTTGCTGGAATAATTGGTCTTGTAGCTGTATTTGTCACCGTAATTGTTCAAGGTGGAGCCGAAGGTATTGACAATGCTTTTAGTTTGTACTTGGAATTTGGATCTCATCGTTATCTCTCTGCAGACAATCCTCGATATTCTTTTGCAATTCCACCGTTCTCATGGCTAGCTCAGTTTATGGGTGTAAATGGTTTCAGTATTATTCTAATTGCCATTTTGTTACGGTTAATTGAATTTCGAGGTATTAGTCATACATTTGCTGATCGAACGAAAATCATTCGACGTTTTGGTACAGTTGCTTTTTCAAATTATAACAACCAATGGATTTTCTTCATTCTGTGGGAAATTGTTTCACTAATTGCTTTCCGAACACATTATCAAAGACCACTGTGGCTCGGAACGATAGTAATAATGGTTCTCACAGTTGAAGTCTATGCTCTTGGTCTCTGGCTTTGGGAGAAAATTGGCTATATACTCTCACTGGAATGGTTTATTCGGACTATAGCGAACAATATAGTACCAATTCGTCGGCAGCGTTTTCCTGAAGCCACAAGATGGTGGCAGCGAGGTCAAATAAATGCTCAAACAAGTTTCTACAATGTAGATTGGGTCGATTTATCACCTACTCCTGGTGGTGCAATTGATGCTTCTAGTGTAGATACAACAGTAGATAGCGAACTTAATGACAAAGATGGAATTGTTCTTCAAATGGATAGTGGAGAAGATTTCACTCAAAGAGATTCAAAATTTGCTTTGATACTATCTATTGTAGGTCTATGCTCAGTATTATTCGTTATTACAAGCATTTTTGGATTATTTGTAGCAATTTCTGCCCGAAAACATGAAGGGAAGAATAAGGCTAATCAAGCAGCATTAATACTTTCCAGTATAACAATAGTATTGCTATTAGCAGCTGTTGTAGTTTTATCTGTCTTAAAGATAGGAATTTTAGGTATTTTCTAGGATTCCTTTTTTCTTCCTTTTTTTCATAAAAACAACATATATACGAGCGTAATACCGAAAAGTAACGCGACACAAAACGTTTCCTTCAAGAAAAGGTTTAAATTCAAAACCAAAGATTAAAAGAACTACGTAGAATTAATCATTTTATATTTTTATTAGATACGAGATACAATATTCTGGTGCTAAAGATATGACCATTAAACGAACTAAATCCGAATTACCGCTGGCGCCCATTGAAAGGATGATCAAAGAAACGACCAATTTACTCGTTTCAGAGAGTGCTTCTATTGAATTAAGAAAAGTCATCACTGAGATTATTGAAGAGCTTTCTTTAGATGCGGCAGATCTAGCTATTTTTTCCAAAAGAAAAACAATTAAGGATAGAGATATTGCTTTAGCCTACAAAAACATGAAAAAAGTTCGCTAACTGGACTTTTTTTTCCTCTCTTTTTTTGTCAATAGAATTTTTCATATAAAGTTAAGCTTTTAAACAGCGATGTGTGGATATAGTAAAACGGCAAAGTAAATCAACGCCATATTATACGATTAACAAACTCAGAGGTTTACTGAGGCGAAGTGATTATGTCAAGAAAACAAATAACTATCGAGGATCTTGTTTTAATTTTTGGTGAAGATTTTATTCCTCCAGAAATCGATAAAAAAATATTGATGAAACATTTTGAAGTAGGTTCAAATCGTATAATTGGTGAAAAAACAATCGACAAATTGAAAAAAGTTCTAACAACTTCCATTGAAGCTGCAAAAGCAGATCAATTCAAAGTTCTTGGTGGCGTAATTAATTCTCCATTTGAACGATTGAAACCAAAAGATATCTTATCTACCAAAGAATCGATAAAATCACCATCTTCGCTTGAAGAGAAGCCTACTGAAAAAAAAGTTGTTGAAGATAAATATGGATTGAGTTCTATTAAATCAGGTTTAGTTTCAAAACGTATAGAAAAAAGAACAAATGGACAAAGCAGCTTAACTAAGAAAACCAAGGCGGATGAACAAACTAGTTCAGCTAAACTGGATGATTCTACACTTCCTTCTGTTGAAGACTTAACGGTACTGTCAGGTGGTCAAATGATTCGAGATGAAGGTGACTCAATAAAACCAGTTAAAAAGGAAGTTGCCATACGAGAATATCAAGCTCTAGATGAATCTAGAAGCATTCGTTGGGGGAAGGAATTTATTAGAAATCGTGAAGGAAAAACACAAGAAATTAATAATCCATCCTATATCTTCCACTCAGATTTATGGCAATTTGAGGAAGCTCAAGAACAATCTAAAGAGAACAGATGTGATATCCTCCAACATGTCGTTTTAGATATGTTAGCAAACAACATCAATGTAGTTATGCTTGAAAATGAAACAGAACCATTTTTTGTTGTTGAAGGGTTTGGGTTATTAAAATCGAAGGATTCATTAAAAGATAAAATTAGGATTCATGAGCAAATTCAGTTAATTGTTATTTCAAGTGAAGCTTGGCAAATTGCTCTTAAGAAACCCGAAGCAATGATTCGAGGAATCGACAGGACTAACATTGATAAATCACATTCAATTGATATGACAAGCGTTGTCCCTTTAGCTAATGTGAGAACCAAGATAGTTGAATTGGATAACAAATTCAAGATAGAATTTCGTGAACCAAACCCCATAATGGATAAAGCTTTACATGCTTTACAGAACCACAGAAAAAATGTCGTATGTTCTTGTGGATCTCCTACTATTGCCAATTTACGTGAAACTGTAAATAGTCATAAAGCATTTGTTGATAAACCTCAAAATTCACTTAACATGGTAGTAATAGGTACTAATCAAACATTTCATCCCATAAAAATAAAATTCGATGCAAGTGGCAATTTTACTGTTGAAGAACTATTCCCAGATTATTGTAAAAAGCATTCTATTTTATCAGCTGCTGCAATCAAAGATATTTTTGGTTGTATTCCTGCAATATATGATTCAAGTGCTTCTGGTACTCCAGAAAGTGAAGTAGTGAAAATTGCTGAATCAATTCATAAACGATTGGGGTATAGTGCAATCGAAACAATATTTGATTTAGGATATATTATTGGAAATGCAAACGATGTTGTTCCACTTAGCAAACTAGATATTATTCTTCCATTACCACACCAAGAAATGCAACAAAAAATGGAACAAAAAGGATTTAACTTTATATTTTTATAGAAAATGGTCTTGAGTTCTTTTAGGTCTTGTAAATTATGAAAAAAGTGTTGTATATTGGATTTGATGATACAGATTCACTCAGAGGGTCTTGCACTACCCATTTAGCTACTCTCATTATCCATGAGATTTTTGATCAAGTATCATTCCTAGATTTTCCAAATTTAATCAGATTAAATCCAAATATCCCATATAAAACACGAGGGAACGGTGCAGTTGCTCTCAGAATCGAAGGAGAAGAAAAAGATCTCGAGTATTGCAAAGAGATTGTAATTGATAAAGTGAAAAACCTTTCTGAAGTAGATGATGAAAATACAAATCCAGGAATCGCATTCGTTGAAAATATAATACCTAAAGAAATTATCGTCCATTCGCAGAGGGCAATGTGGGACGTTATCTCAATAAAAGAAGCAGAGGAGTTTAGCTCGTTTTCAAATGTTGAAATTATAAAGTTCAAACTAGGGAGAGGTATTATCGGTGCGCTTGGAGCTATTGGAAATCCTTTGAAAGGTGATTTTACATATGAACATTTGAGTTATCGAGAACCGAAAAAGTTTGGCACAAAGCGTCTTATTGATAGCGATAGCATCTATTCTGCGGATAAAGAAACACCTCTTACATTCAATAATATTGATTATGAATATGATTCCATTATGATTCTACCAAGAGGGGCAGATCCAGTATTCACCGGAATTCGAGGGGAAACAGTTGAAGAGGTTAGAAAAGCTTACAGTTTAATTAAGCCTTTAGAAAAACTCCCAATGCAAATGGTTTTTCGAACGAACCAACATACGAACCAGCATTTTTCTGAGAAATTTTCAATTAATGAATTGAAACCTCATATTTCTGCTATTGTTGATGCGGAAGTTACAAAGGAACCACGCTACATTGAAGGAAGTCATCTAATATTTTCTGTAAGTGATTCTACTGGAATAATTGATTGTGCAGCATACGAACCTACAAAACGATTTCGAGGTCAATTAAGTAAACTGCGAATTGGAGATAAGATTACTGTATTTGGTGGAATCAGACCAGCAGAAAAAAGTCATCAAATGACAATTAATATTGAACGACTTAAAATAAATGAACTAGTAAAGAATAACAAATTGGAAAGTCCCTTCTGCTCAAATTGCAATGCAAGATTGAAATCAGCAGGAAAAAATAAGGGTTATAAATGTCCAAAATGCTCAACTAAATTTCGAGAATTACTGCCAAATGTAACAGAAATTCCCAGAGAACTAAAACTCAAGGATTATTTACCTCCAATGATAGCGCAGAGACATTTAACAAAACCACTTGTGAGAAAAAATAGAGACAATACTTCTAAACAAAAACAGAAAATAGAAATCAATAATATTCTTGCTGATTTAGTGAAAAACTAACTTATTTTGAATAAAAAGTATTAAAACTAAGAACTAATACGGAATATTTTAATAGTATCTTAAAAGTCTCTCTTTTAGTAACTCTTTAGTAAGAGGAGAATAAACCTATGATTTCTATTGACAAATATGAATTTGATGAAAATCTGTATTATTATACCGGTGGAGACGGGCACGTATGGGTTAAGAAACTCGACGATGGAAAAATACGCGTTGGTTTTGATGACTTCGGTCAACAACTCGCTGGAAAAATCCTATTTGTCAGAACAGTCTCTCCTGGAAAAGAAAGACCAAAAGGCAAAAGCTTGGGCACGATTGAAACTGGTAAATACGTTGGTGCAATTAAATGTCCCGTTAATGGAACTGTTGTTGAAATAAACGCAGCAATAAAAGAAACTCCATCACTAATTAATGATGACCCCTACGATAAGGGTTGGA
>DAOUWQ010000018.1 GCA_030667035.1 Candidatus Heimdallarchaeota archaeon
ATCTCCACTACTTCCTTTCTTTGGACTTTTTCTCCTTTTACTCGAGTCCGCAGGTTGCATACCTTGATCTTTCAATTCTTTTGCTCGAGCAAGATATTCTTTTGATTTTAAAAAGTACATATTTTTCAGTTGGGGGTTACTTGTGAAGCTTATAAGTTGCTGTAGTATTTCTGCAGCTTTAAGATAATTTTGAAAAGCTGATTTATAATTTCCAGCTTGATCTTGTTCATATGCCTTCTGTGCATATTTTGATGCATATTGATACAATGATGAATTAGCCACTTTTATCCACGCTCGTTATTTCTTAGAACCTTCTATCTTATATATTTACCAATATCGACATTTTTTTCTTTACTCATATCTATTCAAAAACTCTTTGTAACTAAGATATCCTAGTGTTTCTCCTATTAAAATATATTATTTTACATCGTTTATAAGAGATAGTTATTATTCACTCATTTTCAATGCGATAATCAAATCCATGACATTTGTTCCCGTCAACCCAGTGATAATCAAACCATTAGTTTTTTTGAAGAAATTATATGAATCATTATTGGTTAGGTATTTTTGCATCTCTAAATTCCTTCGTTTTGCAGTTTTAATAATGCATTTGTCTACAAGTGCTCCTGCTGCATCAGTTGGTCCATCTTTTCCATCAGATCCAATAGATGCTAGTATTATTATTTCAGATTTTTTCAGTTGAATTCCTGCAGAGAGTACTAATTCCTGATTTCTTCCGCCTTGTCCATCACCAATAATTTTTACTGTTGTTTCACCGCTAGCTATAAGCAAAGTATTATTTTCCATGTTATTTATTGCAGAGGCTATTTTTGAACCAATTTCTTTAGCTTCTCCAGTTATCTCTGTAGAAAGGATATTACAGTTTAAGCTGATATCGAGTGCTGCTTTTTTCATTGCGTTACATGAAATTGTGTTCGATGCAATAATGAAATTACTCACTTTCTTGAAGAATGGTTTTGTTTTCTTAGGAGTATCTTCAATTTCATTATTTATTCCTTTTTCAATTATCTGAGCTATTGATATTGGTATTTTTCCTTTCAGATTATATTTTTGTAAAATTTCTTCTACATCTTGCCAAGTTGTATTATCTGGTGCAGTAGGACCTGAAGCTATAGTATCTAAATTATCACCCACAACGTCACTGATGATTAGTGAAATTACTTTGGCAGGTTGAGCTGCTTCTGCTAGCTTTCCTCCTTTTATTTTTGACAAATGTTTTCTAATCGAGTTTAATTCATGAATTGAAGCGCCCACATTTGTTAAAAGCTTGAACATTATATGTAAATCTGAAAGGGCTATTGTCTCGAGAGGCAATTCTAAAAGTGCCGAACCACCACCACTTATCAAAGCAAGAACAATATCATTTTCAGTCAAATTTTCAACTAATTCTAGAATCTTTTTCGCACCATCAACACTTCCTTCGTTTACGTATGGGTGTCCTGCAGGTTGTAAAATTACTTTCTTTAAAGGATATTTTTTCTTAATTTCCTCTTCTGGTACACAAATCAAACCTTGAGAAATATTTTCTCCCAGAAGGTTCTCTACAACTAATGCCATTGAAGCAGAAGCTTTTCCGGCTCCAACTACAATGATTCTGTTGTCTTTTTTTAGATTCACTTTAAAAAAATCAGAAAATATTAATTTATTATCTTCGATAGTTAGAAATTCTGTCACTGCTTTCTGAGGGTTTGCTGCTTCAATTCCTTTCTCAAGAACATCTAAAACAATTTTTCGTGCTTGGAGTATTTTTTCCTCACAAACATCTGATAATAGAATACCTCTATTTTTAATATGCTGATGTTTTTTCTGAATAATATATCCCTCGAATATTTTTTTTACAAACTTCTATTTTAAACTAAGAGAAGATTCATTAATTACTCTTTCAGTTATTTATTATTGGTTATATATTATTGATGGGGTTGACAAACAATTTCAAGTAGATTTCTAGGTAGAACAACAAATGCTCTCTTTAATCAGCGATTCTTTTTAGGTGTTTATGCACCAATAATCCTTGAGTTTATAGTATATGCAATTTATTCTGCTGCAAGCGGTAGAGAGTTTGATTTTGGAACAATTCTATGGGCGTTGATGCTTATTGCCCCTGCTTTGTTTTTCTACATGGTTTCTCCGATTCTAATTTACTTTGTAAGTGGAGCTGGAAAATTTTATGAGAGTAATCTGAAAGAAAACTTAGACTCATTATTTATCTTTTCTGACGATGAAGATCGTTTAGCTGATAAACAAAAAATAAAGATTAGAGAAGAAATTAATGAAAAGTTAATTCCTCAATTGGTGAGTGATGTCAAAGGTTTGTATATTGATTCATATATAAGCCGCTCTCGAAGTGATAAGAAAAATAATTTATTGAGCAGTTTTGAAACATTATTTCTATTTTCTATTCTGTGGTCCATTTTCTCTTTAGCCGATTTTATTGGAGTAATAATTCTTCACTACACACCAATCTCTTTGGATTTTATTTATATTGACCAAATAACAAACACTGTAAATGTAACAATCTTTGCTGTAATTTTTGGTTCACTAACTCTTCTAAGTGATTTGCTTGCAATTTATTCAATTGGCCGTTTAAGACAATTAATGCTTGAAACTCTTCCAATTGTTGTTTTTGTTGACGAAGAAGAACAAATTAAAAGAAGCAATTACATTAGAGCGCTAAGCCAATTTCCAATCGAAGGTTTAGTTGGAGATAAATTATTACGCAAGCATTCAAGACGAATTGATGGAATCTATGAACAAGAGTTTTCCGAACCGCTCTCAGAAGCATTGCGTGTGTATGGTCGTAATCAAGTTGCCAAACAACAGGCTTGGAGATTATATAAACCAATATTAGATGAATTAAAAGTAACAGCTGAACAAACTGCTGTAATCAAAGATCGCTTCTTTGATAGCCCTTTTTACGATATTGCTAGAGATGTTTTTAGTTATGATCATGAACTAAACTCCCTCAAAACAGATATAGAGTATGTAAAAAATAGGTTGAATATGTGGGTTGATATTTCCGAAGAGGAAAGAGCAACATCACTAGTTTTTCTCTATAGATCGACTGAACAGCTCTTCAAAAGTATTTTAGATAGGTTTGACGCTCCCATTGAAATTCATGCTAATTTTGCAATTATGCTTAAATTTCTTAAAGACAAAGCATTGGTGAATGATAAGGAAGAAGAATCGTTCAACAAAATTAGAAAGAAAAGAAATACGTTAGTTCACCAATCTGGTCGTATAGTGTCAATCAAAAAGAGTGAAATTGAAAATTTTCTACAAAGTCTGGAAAGTGTTTTGTTAAAAGTTGAAAAACGATTCAAAAAATCAGAGAGTAAAAGCTAGAATCAAGTATTAACAATAAATTCAGTTCTAGCGAAAAACTTTTTGAATGGACTTTGTCCCACTTTTCATTAGAGAATAAAAGAATGTGATATTATGTCCGAAAAGAAGAAAACAACCGCTACAAAGAAAGCCACAACAAAACCAAAAACTACTTCAAAACCTAAAGCATCCTCTGCTACAAAAAAGACCGGAACAGCTAAAACTTCAGCTGCAAAGAAACCCGTCGCTAAAAAACCTGCTGCCACTAAAAAAGTGACTAAAAAACCCTCTAAAAAAGTAGCAACTATAAAAGCACAAATAGTGAGTTATAGAAGAAGCAACCGCTTACAAGTTACTAATCAAGCAATTGCATTGGTTTTAGATGACTTCAATCATAAAGCATTAGTGGGTAAAAAGTTCACTCTTAATTTTAAAGCTAGCGATGCTACTGCAAAAGGAATTGTTACAGCAACTCATGGTCAAATTAAAAACAAACGAGTAAGACTACGCTTTGAGAAAGGCGGTATGGCTGGAGCAGCAATCAATCAAATAGTTGAAATTCATATTTAGAAAAAATTCTTGAGAGTAAGAGCTAACCTCTTCTCTCCGAGATTAATTTTATTTGTTTTTTATAATTAATCACTACATTTCTGGTAATTGTTTCTTCCAAGCAGCTAGGAGATCAATAAGCATTTGTTTTCGTTTTACTCCACCACTTTTTATTTTATAGACTTTAGTCATACCAGGAGAACCAACATGTTCATACATTTGTTCTATGAATTTATCACATATGTCATTAAATGAGCTAGTATCATTAATGGCTTCAATATATTTAATGAAAACATCAATAACCTTCACAAGCTCTGGACTAGGCGTTCGATCAATTTTAGCTGGTTTTTTGCCTTTTGATTTTCTCTTAGTATAAGCTACTTTTGGAACTTTTACTCCTTCATCAAGCTCGGGTTGTTCTTTCTCTCCATCTGCGTCCTCTTCATCTTTTGGTTTAGCTTTAGAAGCTTTTTTACCCTTAAGAAAATCACTTGGTTTGACGTAGCTATCACTGGGATCATCAATTTCTTCCTCAGTTGTGGGAGTAATTTCTTCTGGAGCTGTTTCAACAGGTTTTCTTTTAGCTGGTTCTGGAATAGCTTCAGATGGTTTTTTATCTTTGACCTTTGCTTTTGTAGTTTGTTGAACTGGTGCTGCACTCGCATATTGTCTTGTTAATGAAGCTATTTTAGGTTCAAAAATTTTCTCAATTTCATGAGCGTGTATAGCAATTTGATTCAGTATTTTTTGTTTAGTGATATGTCTATTATCTATAATTTCACCAAGCTCTACACCAAGAAAAGCTAAAAACTCCTTCTTGAATGGGTCATCTACCGTTCCATAGATTTCATCTAATTCTTCAATTATTTTTTCAATAGTCTCAAGCGTTTTATTTGAACCTGAATCTTTTACTTTTTTCTTTTCTTCCTCGAACTCTAGAGCAACTTCTTTTAGTTCTCTTTGAAGATCTTTCATACGCATTTCTAATTGACTATTCTCAACTTCTAAATCATTTGATTCTTCGAGTTTTTCCTCATATTTATCTTTAATCTTCTTTAGATCGGTTGTAAGAGATTCATTAGTCATTTTGAGATATTTACTTTCTTCAGTTAATTTGATATTTGTCTCTCTAATTTTTGCGTCTGCTTGAGGAGCTGCAGATAGATTCTGAAGTTGACTTTGTAATTCTTTTGCTTGAGCATCAGCCGTCTGATGTTTACTTTTCAAAGTAATATTTTCTTGCTTAAGAGAGGCAGTTTCCTCTTCTAATACCTCATTTCTTTCTGAATACTTTGAAACCATAGAAATCATTCTAGGAGCCATACCTAAACTGATTTTCTTACTATCAAGTAGTGAGATTAAATTCTCTAATTCAAAATATTTCATGTCTTTTTCTTTGAGGAGATTAGAAGGTCGAAGGAGTACATCGATATCTTCAATGAAGAAACTCAAATTTTCGTACCCGAATTGTTTTGCCTTTTTCTCCAATTTAGCAAGTTGTTTTTGGTTGATTGAGGAAGATTCTTCGCTCATTTTTTTCACCACGCATTAGGAAAGAACGTTATTCTATTAATTGAAAAAGCTTTTCTTTGTTAAAAAAAGCTACAGAACTTCTTTATTACCTTTCGGTTTGTGCTATTTTCTACACAAATTTGTCTCTTACTTGTATATTTAAATACATTAGAAAATTAATCTAAAAAACATTTAAAAGATTAAGATAATAATATGCTTATCTGTAATGTTATATCTAGTTTGAACCTTTATCAAAGTTTAATAACTAATTATCATTATATTCTTTAAATAATGAATTGAGGGTTATATTTGGTTTTCCCAATAGATTTCAATTTACACGAAAATCGTCTCACAAAAGACTCGTTAGAAGGCATAGAATTTCAATTCGAACGTTTGGGATTAGATTCAAGCGACACAAATGTTTTTCTGAAAAAGTTTATACGAATATCAAAATCACCAACATTACCTTCAGATGATTATGAGATTGTGTATTTAGCTGCCAAAATTGCCTATATGCTCTCAGATTACGCTTATTTTGAATCAGAGGATTTTAAGGAAAAAGAGATGGGAAATGATGGTGCTCGAATCTGGCAAGCTTTAGCAAAAGCTGCTCAAGGAGATCTTGGTGAATCAATAAAAATGCTAGAAGATATCAAAAAAATAACTGAAAATTCAGGTGATATCATTCAATATGTAGAAACTCTCGGTATTCTTGGTCAAATATATCTCGTTCGTGGTTCAAAAGAACGCCCCAATTTAATTAAGGTGATGGAGAGCATAGAAAAATTCGAAGAAAAATATAAGCACTCTCTGCCTGATTTCAACCATATTTTTATGCCCGCATATTTAATTAAGGAACGATTTTTGGCTTTTCAACTTTCGCCAAAGGAGCTAGTAGAAAAAATTCTAAGCATTTATAAAATTGCTGAGGAAATAGGTGATAGTTATTGGATGACTCAACTTCAATTAGATCTTGCTATGGCCTATTTGCGATTTAGTGATGTAAAAAATACTAATAGCTTTCTTGAGATGGTATTTGAAACACTTAAAGAAAAAAGATTCCTAGCATTAGAGGCAAAAGCGATTAGAATTCAGGGGGAGTTATTTGAGAAACAAAACAAGCCTGATTTAGCTGAGAAAAATTTCTTGACAGCAAAAACAGCTTACACAAAATTGAAAGATCAGATTGGTATATCCACTTGTGTTTCGAGATTAGCAAATCTTGCCTTCAATCAAAATCAACAAGATAAAGCTGAACAATATTTTACTGAATCTTATACTATTTCTGAAAAAACAGATGACTTTTACGGTGTAGTTGTTTCTTTGAATGCACTAGCTCAATTTTCATCATTAAAAGGACAATATGCAGAGTCTTTAGCAACATACAAACGAGCATTAGAAATTGCAATAGATAATACCTTTGAGTTGCTTCTTCCATCTATTTATAGTGGTTTGGCTTTTGTTAATTTTATTTCTGGCGATTTTTGGTCGGCAGTTGAGAACAGAAGTAAAGCTGTCATATACAAAGAAAAGATGAATGCAAGTGAAGAAGAATTACTTCTTGAGCATATGAAATTGGGACAACTGAATGCTATTGTTGGAAATCTAGATGCCGCTTTTGAAGAATTCGAACAAGCATTAAACTTCTGTATGAAACTTGGTAAAAAAGATAATTTATATTTTGATATTCTAAATTGGTTGTTTGAAATTTCAACTGCTCTAGGAAAATTGTCTTTAGCTGAAACCTATGTGAGCCGAGCTGACCTTTTTGCTTCAATTCATAATTCTGCAGATGAAAATGTTCAAGCTTTAATATCTCGAATAAGATTCTTGATTCAAAAAAGAGAAATCACAAAAGCTGATAGTTATTTAGAAACTGTTTTTGAGAAAGCACAAGAATTTCCATCAGCATTAACAATGGCATTAGCAATAGTTGAGAAGACAAATGTATTATTACTCCAGTATCAAGAAAATGGTGATGCTAGCATTTTTGAAGAAGCTGTGGGAAAGATGGAAGATATGGTTTTTATCTCATTAGATTTGGAGTTTCTACCACTAACAATGTATGCTAAACGTGCACTAGCAAAAGCACTAGCATATGACAATAAATACAAAGATGGTATTGAAGAAATAGATGAAGCTTGTGAATTAGCAGATGAATTGGGTATGGAGAAATTTGCTGAAACAATGAAGAAAGATCAAGAAGATTTGGAAAAAGTTCTGAAAAAGATCGATTCAATGAGTGAGAAAGAACTTGAGGAAAAACGTCAATCATATTTAACAGATATTTTCGCTATATTAACACAAACTTTCTGGTTAGTGAGTGCTTCAGAACATCAACAAATTTGAAATTGTTACTAGAAATTGATTCTGGATACCAGAAGGTTTTTGGTTGTTTTTCTTTATAGAATCAATTGAATTATTATGACTGATTTCGAAATAATTTGTCAAAAGGTAGATGATTTGATCAACTCTTTAGGCGGTTACTGGTCCAAAGAATGGTTAATTGAACCTGTAATTGAAGAACTAGGTGAATTTTCTAAAGAACTACAGATTAGTGCAGGATTGCATCCAGGTAAAACAACATCATCAGAAAAATTAATGGAAGAATATGGTGATTTACTTTTTGCAGTGATAGCATTAGGTAGGGGATTAAATATTCAAATCGAGGAATCGTTGCTAAATACCATTTCAAAGTATACAAATCGAAAAAAATAGCATCTAAATTATTGTCAAAAAAATTTTTAAAACTCGCT
This sequence comes from Candidatus Heimdallarchaeota archaeon, assembly GCA_030667035.1. Classification (GTDB taxonomy): domain Archaea; phylum Asgardarchaeota; class Heimdallarchaeia; order JABLTI01; family JABLTI01; genus JABLTI01. Next base: position 8,160 of record DAOUWQ010000018.1, read on the forward strand.
CTAGTATTGTCATTGATTAGAGCTAGTAACTAAATATAGAACATTACGAGGAATTGTCTATGAAAGATGAAGTTTGGAAAATAGCCCAAGAAATTAAACCTGAAATAACTGAAATCAGGCGTCAAATCCACATGAACCCTGAGCTTGGTTTCGAAGAAAAAGAAACATCTGAGCTAGTAGTAAAGAAACTCAAAGAACTCGGAATTGAACTGAAAGCCAATGTTGCAAAATATGGTGTAATCGCACTAATTAAAGGAGAAGCAGGTGAAGGTCCAACTATTGGTATTCGCGCTGATATGGATGCTTTAGCATTACAAGAAGAAAATGATGTTCCATATAAATCTAAAATTGATGGAAAAATGCACGCCTGTGGTCATGATGCACACACAGCGATACTCATTGGTGTAGCTAAAATTTTAGTAAAATTAAAGGGCAAAATAAAAGGTAATGTGAAGTTATTTTTCCAACCTGCTGAAGAAGGTTTAGGTGGAGCAAAACCCATGGTAGAAGCTGGAGCTCTTAAAAACCCTGATGTTTCAGCTGTGATTGCTTTGCATGTTGATACCGATACTCAAGTAGGTACTATACAAGTTAAAGATGGAAGTTTAACTGCAAGTGCAGATGAGTTCTGGATTGATATTGTTGGAAAAGGTGGGCATGCAGCCTATCCTCATGAAACTAAAGATTCAATTTTTATTGGTTCTCATTTGGTTAATACTATACAGACAATTGCATCAAGAAATACTGACCCTGTATATCCAGTCGTTGTTACTGTTGGGACATTCCATGCCGGGTCAGCGTTCAATATTATTCCCGAAACTGCCCGTTTAACAGGAACAATCAGAGCTTTATTACCAAAAGTTAGAGACGAAACTCACGAACATCTTCAAAGGATTGTCAAGGGAACCGAAGAAATGTTTGATGTAAAAATATCTCTTGGAATAAAAAGAGGTTACGCACCTGGCATAAATGATGCTGGTCTTAACATTATCTTAAAGGACGCTGCAAATGAATTGATTGGAACAGAGAATGTAATTGAAGCTGAATATCCTGGGATGGGTGCAGAAGATTTCTTTGATTTCAGTGACAATTATCGTCTGCCTGTAACCATGTTTTGGCTTGGTTCAGGTAATAAAGAGAAGGGTATAATTGCTCCAGGTCATAATCCGAAATTTGATATTGATGAAGATGCTTTGCCAATTGGAAGTTCTATATTAGCCTTAACAGCAATAAAATATCTAAATAAATAATTAAGCGATTAAATTCCCTTTTGGGGATTTCTCTTTTTTTATAAAATATCCTCATTAATCAAATTTATATGTAGAATGCCAATACAGTAATATTAAATAATCATCAAAACGTCCAAAGAAAAAGATGGTGAAACTAACTCATGTCAGATAAAGAAATGCAAGTTTCAGAAGCAGATTTGAAAGGCGTAAACCTAAAGGAAACACAAACCAAAGCACAAGAATCAGAAATGAGTCTAGCATTCAAATGTGAAGTATGCAATAAGACATATGACTGGCCTCTATGTTGCGATGAACCAATGGAATTAGAAGGCGATAATCTGGTTTGTAAAGTAGAAGGTTGTGGGAAATCCATTCCTGTACCTGAATGTGATGGACAAAAATGTAAACCATTTATTGCAAAAACATAATTGTGTTATTTTTATCTAATTCGCAGGAAAATTCTATTCCTTAAAAGGAATTCTGGGGAATTTTTTTCTCCCCTTCCTTTATATTAATCACTAAGAGTTCTAATAGACTCTTAAATTAATATTTTTTTAATTAAAACTCCTAAATAATATCAATAATTTTGCTAATTCTTTTGATAATATAATTTGGCTTTTGATCATTTGGTAACTGATCAATATTTGCAATTTGCTCTGGATCAAATAAAACACTGACCATTTTCATTCTATTTGCCCCTAATATATCTGTTTCAATTTTATTACCAATATACATGATTCTTGTAGGATCTTTTAAGTCTAATTTTTTCATAGCACGTTTGAACCCTTTATCAGATGGTTTCCATGATTTTGGGTCTTCATTAATTACAACTATTTCAAAAAAATGTTGGAGTCCTAAGTAGATTAATTTCTCCCATTGTTTCTCCTTTATTCCGTCTGAAATTATACCTATTCTATAATTTTTCATTAAAGTAAGTAAAGTGAGCACTACATCAGGGAATGGATGTAATAATGTTGATTTTGTTTTATGATATGCAACAACAGCTGCTGCAATCAGTTTAGGGTGACTTTCAAAACCAAGTTCCTCAAGTAAGCGATCAAAATGATTGGGATAATTGGAACCATATTTCTTTACAATTTCCAATAAATGATTAAAAGCAT
>DAOUWQ010000343.1 GCA_030667035.1 Candidatus Heimdallarchaeota archaeon
CCAGGTGATGCTTGGGACGTTGATACTTTTGGCAACTATATTTTCGTTGCTACAGATGGAGGAGTTAGTTCATTTTCTGCTTCATCAGATGGCGGAGGATTAATGGACTTTGGTAAGAACGCTTATCGAAGTACTTTTACTGGACTACAGTGCTGGGATGTTCAAGTTAAAGGCGACATAGCTTTTGTTGCTGGTGGAACAGACGGTTTCTACACTTTGAATGTTAGAGATCCATTGAATCCTATTTTGCTTGATCATGACCCTATTGCAGGAGTAGATTTCCGTAATTTAGATGTAGAAGGACAGTATGCATACCTCATAACCACTACAGATATTTATACCTATGATGTCTCTGATCCAGCAAATATTGTTGGTATAGCTACTGAACCTGGTGGAGATTTGAATGATATCGATGTTGAAGGTGAGCTTATGTATGTTTCATTTGGCTCTACTGTTGGTGGTATTGCCACACTGAATGCATCAAATCCACTTGACCCAGTTTTCAAAAGCAATACTATTTTCGGTACCAATATTACTTCTATAGATATGCAAGGACACCATCTTTACTCTGTTAATTATATTGGTGGTGCTGGTCCAGGTCTGTACATCCATGATATTATTCCAAATGTATTTGCTCCAGATTTCTTAGGAAGTTTATCCGATTTTTCTTCATTTACCAACATTCATGTAGATGGAGACTTGACTTATTGCAGTGATACTAATTGGTTAGTAGTTTTTGGTGTAACAAACCCAATTGGCCCAACTTATGTAGAATATGTTGATTGGGGTTCTGGAGGTAATTACATAGATTCATTTGGTGCTTGTACCTTTGGTACAAATATTATAAATGCTGGCGGCTCAGAAGGAGTTCATTTCCTAGATGGAATTGATATTACTCCAATTTTCTTCCCTGGAACCAATTTTGCAAATGCAACTTCCGCCTTAAAAGTAACAACTCACGGAGACTACACGTACGTTGCAAACAAAACTTCACTGATAATTCTTCGACACTTTGAAAGTCCAGGTGACACGTATGTTGCTGGTGCCTATATTGGTGAATCAACAACAATAGATAGTGTTTCTGAATTAATCCATTTTGCAACACTGGATGTTAATGATTACGTTCCTGCTGAAACACAGTTAGACTATTTCCTCTCTGCTGACGGGGGAACTCACTGGGAATTAGTAACCCCTGGAGTTGAGCATGAATTTGTTAATATCGGTAGCGATCTTCGATGGCGTGCTGAGTTTATCGGTCCAAAAGACAGAAGCGTACATATCTTCGACCTTTCAATAGACTACTTCTATAATGAAATACCAAGTATTCCTCTAATCAATAATCCAGGAGATCTAAGCACAACAAGTAGTGTCGAAGTTTCTTGGGCAGCAAGTACAGATGATTTTGGAATCGATCACTACGAATTACAAGTAGCTAATGAAACTAGCTTTGCTACACTAATCACTGCTTACAATGTTTCAGGAACAACTCACACAGTAACGGGTTTAGTAAATGGAACGTACTACTTCCGTGTCCGGGCTGTAGATGCCTTTGGCCTTGTTAGCGATTGGAGTAGTACGGTTGACATACTAGTTGAAATAACATCAATAACTCTTCCATGGTGGGTTTATGTCATCATTGGTGGCGGAATAGTAGCAATTATTCTCATAATTGTTATTGCTACAGTAATACGGCGGAAAAAGAAAGAAGAAACTAGATAAATAATGATGACGTTATCCAACGTCATTTTTTCTCTTTTTTATTAACAAATTCACTTACTAACAACTGTTTGTTGTTTCTTCTTTGTATAAACTACTATCAGCAAAGTAATTGGCACGGCTAATAAAACAAAAAAGGTAACACCACCAATAAGATAAGCTACTGAATAACTTGTAGCTATTATAATAAATTGAAAAATGATTGGTGAAAGAGATTCTCCAACATACCACATTGTATTATAACCACTGACAATCTTTCCACGATTCTCAATAGTTGTATTGCTCACAAGATATAAACTGAAATTTGGTAATAGAAAACCAAATCCTAATCCACCAATTATCCCTGCAATTAATAAAACAGCAAAACTGTGAGCAAAGGCTAATATCACAAAACCTGTTCCTAACAAACTAAATCCTAAAATCGAAATAACATGGAAGTTCAGATATTTCTTGAATATTTTATACAATGCTCCTATGAAAGCTGCTGCAATCATAACTGCTGCCATTAGAATACCTATTTGAAAACTATTCATACCTAACTCTAGTTCTTCAATATAATAGGAAATTTGAGATGGACCAAGATAATAGATAAACATCAAAGCAAATATCAGTGCATAACATATAACGATAACCCATTTTGAGCTTAAACCATCAACTTTGGCTGTGTTTTCAGGTTCAAGAGTATCACTCTCAATTATTTTTGTTTCATCAAGATCCTTTACTTCTTTTGCATGTTTTTTAGGTTCACGAAGAACAAAAATAGTTGTAGGAAGAAGCAATAATGGTAAAAGATATAAAAGAAATGGATAATTCCATTGAACATCAAACAAAGCTCCTCCAACTAAAGCAAGAGCAACTGATCCTAGCGCTCCAATTGCGACTTGGAAACCTAGAACTCTATCTCGTTTCTCTCCTTGATAATAATCTCCAATAAGGGTTAAAATTGAATTCATATTACCTGCAGCTGCTATACCCAAAAATACTCGGCTTACAATAATAACATATAAATTATCAACGAAAAATCCCATTGACCCAGAGATGACATATAGAATTATTGAACTAATCAAAACAGGCTTTCTTCCCCATTTGTCAATTAGATAACCAATAAGAAGTGCGAAAAGAGCAAAAGATATTGCTGGTACTGTAAAACTAAATTTTGTAAGAAATTCAGCATTTTCTACTCCTGCTAAAATAAAATGGTCAGAGATTTTCAATAATCCCGGAGATAATGGTGTACCAATCATAACTGTTAACGTACTCAGCAATAGAAGAGTTGCTTCTTGCAAAAATTCTCTAAAACGTTTTTTATTCTCAGTCTCATTATACAATAAAATCCATCCTATAGGTAGAAATGATATATTCTTCACACGGTCATAATACCTTAATAGTCTTTACTCAAAATGCTTAGAATGGGTAATAATGCTATTTAGTAAAGAAAATGAAGAATTAGGATTCTGTTTTGCTAATTAGGAATTGGAATAATTTAGAGTCCATTAGAGAATAGAAGGATTGTTCAGTTCTGGCCTGGGAAATTAAATCTGGATTCAGCGTTAAAGCTTTTTCTAATGCGAATAATGCTTCATTTACAAGATAATTTTCAGAATAAACTAGTGCAAGGGTATACCA
>DAOUWQ010000328.1 GCA_030667035.1 Candidatus Heimdallarchaeota archaeon
GTTAATGACTTTAACATCAATACAAAATAGAGATCTTACTAGAAAAGCATTGAAAATTTTACAAAAAGGAGAATATACCAAAGAACAACTGGGTAAAATGATTGATGAACATCATGACCTTATACGTGATGGTTTCAAAAGATCTACTCCGAAAATTGAGGGGATGATTGCTGAAGCAAAAAATGCTGGTGCATTGGGATGCAAACTAAATGGTAGTGGTGGTGGCGGAACAATGTTGGCATATGCACCGGGAAAAGAGGAAGAAGTATCAAAAGCAATCCAAGACGCAGGTGGTAAATCATATATTATTTCAACTGGTTTGGGTGCTCGTATCATCATCTAATTTGTTGACGATCTGAGTTTGAATTGGTTCTTTCATGAAAAAGTATCCAAATCCACCAAGAAATCTTGCACCAGCGACAACTAGATTGAGTGCAAAAATAACCGTCCAATAATAACTAGTAAATCGAACTATAAAGAAATCTGCAATGAGACCCATAATTAAAGACCCAAGAAAGGTCGATATTCCGATAAAGAAATTATAGACTCCTGTATATGTTCCTTTTTCTTTTTCAGTAGCGGAATCTAAAATGAAACTATTTTGTCCTACCATGTAGAATGCATTACACGCACCACTAATTGAACCTGAGATAATATAGATTCTCCAATCTGGGAACCATCTGATTGAAATAGCTAGAATTAATGGAACAATGAACATAGCAATTCGTCCTATTAGAAGCAAAGGTTTTCTTCCCACTCGATTGATTAATTTATATGTAGCCAATAGGACTATGATTTGACAAGCAGCAAAAATCGCCCATATCCACGTGTTTTGGATAGTTGTTGCGTATTCTTCTCGAACAATTGGGAAAATTGGCCATCCTAGTGCCATTGTGAAGGACATTATACTATTGATAATAACAAATCGACGAAAATTAGGATTTGCACGTAAAGGATCAAATGAAAAATGTGTTTTCTCTTTTAACTTCTCTCGAGGTGGATCATGTAGGAAAACACTAACAATGGCTGCTAGCAGAAAAATACCTGCTGTTAATTCTAAGATGATTGTATATTGCATTGTTTCTGTACTGCCAATTTCTCCTGCAAAACCAACAACAATTAACCCGATGAGAGTAGCAAACGCTCCAATAATTGTAATTAGACTGATTAATCCAGCACGATTTTTTCTATTAGTAATGTCCCCTTGAATAGCAGTAAACGATGGATAATACATAGAGAACCCAATTAAAAATCCAACGACACCACCAACTAGTACCCAACCATTCTTGATCAGTGGAAATAAAGCGATACTAATACCTGCGATAATTATACCAAAGAGCATGACTATTTTTCTACCAATGCGATCGGGAATTCGACCAAAAGTAAATTGAAACACTTGTTGGATAAGATTTCTTAAAGAGACAATGAAGGAAATTGCTAGAGCAGAGGAATCAATAAAAGCGGCATACAAACCGATAAAAACACGAGCAATGAAAACTGCAGAAGAGGATAGACCAGCAATCAAATAGAGTAAAAGTCTGGTGCTTTTTGTACCACCAATTTCGTTGTTCTCCTCTACATCTATTTTTTCATCAGTGTTTTCACTCATCAATAGAAATGCCTTCTGAACATTCTTGCAGAAAAACAAACTCTATATTAAATTCATCTATTGTTACTAGTTGGATCACTTATCTGCTCTAAAAATTTATTAAGAAAGAATAGCTTGCTAAAGTAGAAGAAAAAATTAGTCTTTCCACGGTGAATTAATTGGCAAAAATAACGAAATCAGAACCGGAACCAGATCCAACAGAAACATCTAACCCTCTTGATAATATATTCAATACTATTGATCGTTCGCCTACAGAAATAAGATATACCTTTGAGCAATACAGATTGTATGTGCAAATGGCTGACAAAGTAAGTGCTCGGCGAGCAACAACAAATAGTTTCTTTCTTACCGCTAACAGCTTTCTTTTCGTTGCTATGGGTGCACTCTTTGGCAACTCTCAATTATTTATCTTTGTTCCAATAATTCTTATTGTGGGTATTTTCTTCTCTATTAGTTGGGTGCAATTAATTAAACACTATAAAGCGTTGAATGGTTGCAAGTACAGAGTTATTAATGCTATTGAAGCTAATTTGTATGTTAATGGATTAACAACTGAATGGAAGCTTTGGAAAGAACAAGAAAAATCTAAGAAAAGTCGTCGTTTGTCAAATATTGAGGTATGGATTCCAATGAGTTTAATCATACTTTATTCATTAGGGCTGATTTTAATGATAGTCATTATATCACTAAATCCAGATCTAATAACAGGAACTATAACCCCTACTTAGAAATAGATTTATCGTTTTTTCATAATTTCGATAATCGCTTTCCGAATAGATTTGACATTCCATTTTACTAGTTTATCGGAGTATGTTGTAATAATACTTGCGACCCTCTTTTGGCCACGTGGAAGAATTGCTAAAACAGCTTTATCATAAACATTGGCAATTAAAATTTCTTTTTGGATCCACTCACTGTAAGTTGGTCTCATTGTAGCCAAGACAATTAGGATATGGCATCCTCGTAATTGATCACATAACTCATCTAATAGCTTCTTGTCTGTATCTGCAGAAAGAGGATTATGTTTAGGAACGCTGTAATTGTAGAAATCGAAATCATCAATTCTTCGAAGAAAATTCACAAGAGTAACATAGTCTTCCGAGTAATCCCAAGAATGACTGATGAATAATCTAACAATTTTTTTTCGTTTTTTTGGCATGTTCCTCGTAAACCCTTGCTTATAAATCTCATTCGTATAACTGAAAGCATTATTGACAAACTATAGAGCATAATTAAATTTATCTGAGAGGTTTGATTTACTCGCTAAATGTTTTAATAATTGTTTGTCAATCTATTCTTTAGTAATTTGCGTATTCCAGAAATAAATCGACATGTAAAGAGGCTGTTTTAAATTGAAGAAGAGGAGAAATCAACTAATAATTCTTTTATGCATATTTCTTTTGCCATCAATATTACCATCAGTAGTTCAAGCATTTGATTCTGAAATTGAAACATCAATTACAGATAAAAAAATGACAATCAACCATATAGTAACGCCTTTAGCAAGTTCTGATAAAAATGGCAATAAAATTCATGATAATCTTGAAAAAATAGTTGCTAAAAAGTCAGCAAACGAAGAAATAACTACTATAGTTACTTTTGACCGTGAGATTTCTAACGATTTTATCTCTCGAGTGGAATCTCTTGGTGGGGAAATAGTTTCTTCTTGGTCGATAATCTATGGAGCTGCTATTCGTATTCCAGTTGATAGATTGTATTCATTAGCACAACAGTCCGAAGTAGTCCTTGTAACAGAAAATTATGAATGTAAATCGCTCTTGAGTAAATCTTCTCAACAAATCAATGTTCGTCCCTATGTTTGGGATACTCTTGGATTTAAAGGAGATCCGGA
>DAOUWQ010000247.1 GCA_030667035.1 Candidatus Heimdallarchaeota archaeon
CTTGTTATTCCTATTAATAATGAAGTGTAAGCTATTCGTTATTAAAGAATGAGTGAGGTATTTTTTTATATTTTTAATTATTATACTTAACTTACGATGACTGATTTCCAGAATGTAAGAGAAGATAAGCTCATTAAACAACTCTTAGAATCTAGTGAACCTGCTGTTAGATTGAAAACATATTTGCGTTTGTTAGACCACGATTATGAAACAAGCGAAGTTAAGAGCATAATTTCTGATATGAGAACTAAATCATCTATCATCTCTCAACTTTTTTCTACCCTCCCAAAAGATGAACAAAGTAAAACAGTTCATGTCTATACTAAATGGCAAGGAATCCATTGGACTCTTTCTTGTTTAGCTGATATCGGATATCCACCTAATGATGATTTTTTACAATTAAGCATTGATTACGAATTAAAATGGTTATTAAGTGAAGAACACTGGAAGAAAAAACCTATAATTGATGGCAGAAGACGCTTTTGTGCATCACAAGAAAGTAATGGTCTTTTTTCAATTCTCTCCTTAGGTTTTGCTGATGAGAGAAGTGATATTCTAGCGGAACGATTGATGAAATATCAATGGCCTGATGGTGGTTGGAATTGTGATAAAAAACCCGAAGTAAAAAATTCATCATATCATGAAAGCATTATACCCTTCCGTTCACTAAATCTCTATGCAGAACAAAAAAACGATCAAAGAGCTAGAAATGCAGCAAATAAAGCAAGCGAACTTTTTCTTAAAAGAAAGCTCTTTCGGAAACAAAGCGATGGCTCAATAATTAATCCTCGTTGGCTCAAACTTCATTATCCACCCTATTGGCATTATGACATCTTTATTGCTTTGAAAGTTCTTGCAGAGGCGAACAAGATAACGGATTCTAGATGCAATGAAGCATTAGATTTGTTAGAATCAAAACGCACTACGGATGGTGGCTTTCCAAAAGAAGGAAGATATTGTCAATTTAAAAATACTGAAAAAAGTTATTTCACTCCTGCAAATTGGGGTTCTGTAAATAAACGAAAAATGAATGAATGGGTTACAATTGATGCTTTGTATATACTGAAAAAAGCAAAGAGAATAGATCTTGACTATTAATGCTGTAACTATAGTTAATCTAGTTGATTTTTTCAACAGCAACCTTAACATCTAAGAATTCCAATCGTTTAATGAATTCTATCAATCTTAATTTGAATTTCTTAAAATCCTTCTTTTTCTTTGGAGTCCAAGCGGTTTCTGCATATGCAGTCAATCTTGGAAAGGTTTGCCATTCTAATCGTTTTAGATTTGGTACTCGTTCTGTCCATAATGGAGCTTCGATTCCCAATAATTTGGATTTTAGTTTAGCCTCAACTTTCGGAAATTTTGGTTCAAATTTGTAAGCTTTTTTGAGTGAAATTATTTTGTAAGGGTGGTCAAGATAGGTTTGAAGGTAATTGGTTGCAACGACTTCTCCTCCCTTCCGCATGTGTTCAACAATAGCCCTTCTATTTCCAAGCCAAAATTGACAGATTGCTTCTTTCGAGAGAGTAGGATCTAATATCTGGTTCCATCCCATCAATCTTTTACCATGTGATTCAAGGAATCTAGCAAAATAATTTGTCAAGTAAACCTGTAATTCCTTTTCTTTATCAAAACCTAATTCCTTCATTTTTTGTTGGCAATTTGGACAAGATTTCCATCTTTTTACAGGTACTTCATCTCCACCAATATGAATAATTTTAGTTGGAAATATATCCATTACTTCCAAAAGCACATTTTCTAGGAATTTGAAAACATTCTCTTTTCCGGGGCAATAAACATCGGAAAATATCCCCCATTTTGTAGGTACTTCAAAAGGTCCTCCTGTACAGCTTAATTCGGGATAGGCTGCTAAAGTTGCCATACAATGACCTGGCATTTCAATTTCAGGAATTACCTCAATAAACCTCTCTTTGGCATAATCAATGATTTCTTTTATTTCATCTTGACTATAGAATCCTCCAATAAAATCTGGATCCTTGAGATTGGATTCTTCACCTCTGTTTGGTTTTATTTTCCTTTTTGAGCCAATCTCTACTAATTTCGGATATTTTTTTATTTCAATTCTCCAACCTTGGTCATCAACTAAATGCCAATGAAATTTATTCAACTTATGTAGAGCCATCAAATCAAGCATTTTCTTCACAATCCCTTTCCCCATAAAATGCCTTGCTTCATCTAGCATAAACCCTCGCCATTTGAATCGAGGATAATCTTCAATTTCAACACAGCAAATAGACCATTCAATATTCTTTAACACTTTTTGACTTTCAATTTCAGGAGGTAACAACTGTCGTAATGTTTGAATGGCATAAAAAATACCCACTGATTTTCTAGCTATTATCTCGATTCCTTCATTTTTAACTTTTAAAATGTAACCTTCATCAACGAGATTCCAATTTGATTCAGTTAGTTTGAGTTGAATTTGGTTGTTTTTTTGCAAATCCTTTTCCTTAAATATAAAACCCGTTGAGGTGGTTAATCTCTCTCTCAGATAATTGCCTAGCCTGTTAAGCTCTTTATCAACGTAAATACTAGTTTCTTGATCTAGTTTAAAGGAACCGTTTTTTGGTACTAATTCTACAGGTTCAGGAATGATTGCTATCATTGGTGTTTCACAAAAAGAGATACGATTCTCAATAAAAAAACATTTTTGACAAAGTACTTTCTTGTAGGTTAATATTAAATATAACAAAAAACAATCATTTTCTATTTACGAGGTAGTCATCTTGACGGGTCAGAAAATAGATGAAGAAGAAGCTCATTGGCGAGATATTGTTAGTAGAGAATCCGAAAACATTGAAGCGTGGACGAATCTTGGGAAAGTTCTGAATATCAAAAACGATTTCGTAGGTGCTGCAGAAGCATTAAGCACTGCTTTAGCATTAAAGCCAGACGATGAATGGATTCTGTTTGAATATGGGTATGCTCTAAGTATGCAAGGTAATTATGATGAAGCAGAGCAGATTTATCGTAAACTTCTCACAACAAAACCAAATCAAATTAGTATCTGGTACAATCTTGCTTTGATATTAAATAAAAAAGAAGATTGGGAAGCAACAAGAGAGGCATATTTGAAAATTTTAGAGCTTGAACCAAACGATAAACATTCTTGGGTAAATTATGGTGCTCTATTAAGTAGATTAGGAGAATTTGAGGAAGCAGAACAAGCTTTCAGAAAAGCATTAGCAATTGACTCAACATACGCAAAAGCAGCTCTAAATCTTGGTCTCCTATTAGAGGAGGATCTAAAAAATGTAAGCGCTGCTGCAGAAGTATACAAACAATCTTTTGCAGAAAATCCCTACTGTATTCTATTACTAGCCCATTATTATAGAGCAATAGAAAACAATCGGTATCTTCCATCAATAGTTGATGCTCAACCAAAGAAAGATTTTGCTTTTGAAGGTTTCAAAGCAGTTGTAATAGATGAGATTCATAGTATCGGTAAAATTGAATACGACTATCTTTTGCTCCTATACGATGATAAATCGAATGAACCTCTCTTTTATGTTTCATTGGAACGAAACTCTCTCTTCATAGAATTAGGCCCTCCTTCGCATTTTCTATGTGGATTTGACGAAACAGGGCATTTGAATTATGGAGGATTCGAAGAAGAAGTCAATTTAGCTAATTTTACAAAGAAAGCCCTTGAAATTGTTGGAACCAAATACGAAATCCCTGCCGAAAAATTGCCACTGGAATAATCAAAAATGAGCTTGTAATAGTAGAATAGCTCATTCTTCTTTTTCACCCTATTCTATTCAATATCCTATATACTAGAAACGTTATCCATGGAGAGGGTTCTTTTTTCTGTCCAAAATCCCAGCCCTTGAATGCTCTCCAAACAGATTCCGCTGTATAGAATGCATTGGTATCAGCTTTTTCTTTAATGATAGATATCATCTCTAAAAATCGTTCATCTTTATGTAAACTTGGTAACTGACTAAGAACATCTGTCATATGAATTATATCGTACCAGATTGATATGAGTAGATTAATAAATGTATATTGCTATGTTTTTAATATACAAAATTGTTAGGAACGAATAAAATGAATTTCCAAAACATAGCTAAAGAAAATCTTGAACGATACTTGAGCAAAAATGCCATTCAGAACGAACAGTTCA
>DAOUWQ010000098.1 GCA_030667035.1 Candidatus Heimdallarchaeota archaeon
AAAATTTGCGTGAAGTAAAATGGTCTCAAAGAGTAGAGAGCAGACTGAAATCTCGAGAAAGAAAACAGGAGCGCAAAAGAGAACGTTTGTATAGAAAGGTCCAGAAGAAAGAAAAACAATGGGATCAACAATTAGAACGAACAGAACGGCGACTAAAGAATCGAACGATTATTAATCTGATACGATGGAGGAGAAAATAGACTATTTATTGGTCTTTCTTTTCTTCATCAACTATTTTTTTGTTCTTTAAAATTAATTTCCATTTGGAACAATGTTTTTTCTTCAAATTCCCTTCTAAAGATGCTTGTATCACAAAAAAACTATTATTGAAGAAGCGTCGAAAACTAATTGCTCAGTATATGTGATTCTTTCTAGAGGGATAGATTGATATGAAAATAGTTGAAAATAAAATACTTAATATAATATTCCAAGTAGCGATTGCTGTTGGAATCGCTGGAATAGTAATGTTTCTGATCCAAGAAATAGTAACGATTTGGGCTGGCACTGCATATACAGTAATACTTGTGATTGCTGATTTCATTGGAATAATTGCGCTCATAACTTTCATTGTGTGGATGTTTCTACCAAGTAATCGAGACCTAACTTTGAATGTTGCATTTATTAGTGCTGCCATTTATGTTTTACTATATTCCTTAGCTCACTTCTTCGTAGTAATGTATCGAAACAACAATGCTGTCGCACCTGCAACAGGATCCATTCTTGGAGACTTTACAAATTCAGGGGTTAGCTTGATTGGCTTAGTAGTATTAACATTACTATCAGGTTTGATGATTGCTATTTTTGCTCTCAGGTTTGTAAAACGAGGAGAAACACCAATATATGAAAAATTTGCCGTTTTGATTTGGTTATTAGTTTTAGCTATTTATGATTTCGGCGGATTCTATTACGTCAAGCAAAGTATTACTTATGGAACTGCTGTAATACCACTACCAACACTATTAGGAATAACATTCTTACCAAATGTATTGGAATTAATTTTCCTTCTCTTTGCAGCACTTTTAGTAATCTACAAATTGTTTGGAAAAATGGATAAAAAAGTAGAAAAAATACTAGTTTTAACTTTAGTAAATGTTTTTCTCTTAGCATTAGCTATTGCTACTGTAAATTCTCTAGGGTTTGTATTTTCAGATCCAACAATGATTCCATCTGTGATTGGTAACCATTTCATAATGGTGAGTTGTTTTGCTGTAATAATTACCACGTTTATCGTGTTGATAAAAGAATATCCAGTGAGAGCAACACAATAGAAATAAGAAAAAATATTCTTATTTCAAATTCTTCTTTTTTTGAAAAAACTAGCAATAAATATTGTTGATACGATAATAATTATTGATGAATTTGTTGTGTTTGTTTCTACAGTTGAATTGGAACTAGGTGCAGTATCTGTAACTACTGCTGTTACCGTAGTGTTTTCTTCTCTGTAATCCCAATCCATGTGTGCAAATCTAATTGAATAATTCAGTGATGTTTCCGCTATGAAGTTCCCTTCCCCGGAGCTTACTCCATGAGCTAAGAGTGTGATATGTCCCCCTCCTCCAAGAAAATTAACGAATTTATAGATTGAGATATTGATGTTGTCGGAAGTGCTTATGAACGACCAATACAACGTTTGGTTTTCAGAATAGAAAATGCCCAAATCGATATTCAATACACCCGAATATGCCATCTCTTGGGAACCAACCCACATACCTTCTGATCGGACCATTTCTATAGAGTTGCTGAGTAGTAGTGCCAAAATCAAAACTGCTATTCGAAATTTCTTGCTTCTCAAACGTTTTACCCTCAAATTAATTCGAAATCTATTTCGTTCAAAGTTATTGTTTGTTAACTTGTAAGTAGAATGTTATTAATATCAATTTAGTAAATAAGAATAAATTTGTTGTAAGCTAATCTAGCGTATGCCTTTTACACCGTTTCACTTTGGATTTGGAGTATTCATTTTTGCAATATGCCCTTTTATTGATATAACAGCAATTTTGATTGGAACTGTAATAATTGATATTGAAGGAGTTCTTTATTTACTATTCAAAATCGGTGTTGAACATGGTTATACTCACAGTTTGCTTGGAGTAATGATTTACTTAATTCCATGTACATTTTTCAGTTGGGTGTTTTATAAGCTGTTAGAGAAAATAACGAATAAGAAATTTAGATTTAGCTGGCTGTATTCAGGTGTCTCGAGTCTACTTGGTTTAGTATCTCATGTCATTTTTGATGGTAGTTTATATCCTGAGATGATGATTTTTTATCCGTTCTCGCAAGTGCAAGGTCATATCTATGGAATTATGTCTTATCAAACAGTAATTATTATTTTAACATCAATGTTTGCTTTAGGAGCAATAATCGTTTTTGTGAAGTCATTATTGAGATTCAAATTTGAAAAGAAACTATTGATTTCATATAATCTCATCTTATCTACTGAATTAGAGAAAGCTTTACCTAATGAATCGTAACAGTAATTTTTGCATTTGTTGGTTTTTGTCAGATTTCCATTGGGCAACAATTCATATTAAAAGGTAAGGCCAACATCTCGATCTTGACGTTCTCTTCTAATTTCCTCAAGAAAAGCACTTATCTGATAATCTCTCTTGTGCTTGAATATTTTTTCTTTGAACTTTTTCTCTAGAAGGGCTTCTATCTGAATAAGAAGACGATCATCATATGGCTTGAAATCCAATTTGCCTTCTTCAGTTTCCTCGATAGTTTCTACGATAGTAAAAAGTTTGGAAATTAACCTTTCTTCAATTTCACTATGAATATTTTGCCTTACAGGAAGTCCAGCTTTAAAATCTTCTTTTTCTTTTTTAAGCATTACAAGCTCACTCACAATAATATACGTCGACAAAATATAAAAGAAATTTGTAAGAAAAAGAGGTGCGAAGGAATAATTTCCATCGCTTCAATGTTTTCATCTGAATCTGTGGGATTCAAAGTAAGCAAGATGAACAAGTTCACATTCCGTCAGTAAATGCCCATAACTAAGAATAAAATTTTCATCTGCCAATGGTCCATAATGAATGGGAATAAAATATACAGGTTGAATGACATCAATTACATCTATGATTTCCATATCTGCCATTGTTTGACATCCCGGTCCTAAAGGAAGTAACGCTACATCAATTAAACCTGTTAGTTGACTATATTCATCAATATTTTTTGAATCTCCCGCATGGAAAATAGAAAACTCATTAATATTTACTATATAGCTAGTAAAATTATCTTCTTGAGGGTGGCTTGCCGGATAATCTAAAACCGGTAAAGTATACATATAAAATGCTGTGATGTCAAAGAGACCGACTTGATACTCATCTTCAGGATTGAGCCCTATTCCATCGTAAACTGATATTGCCGCTGTCATAATCTTTGGGAAAATATTAACTGTGTCACTTTTTTGTATCATATCCATACTTGTGGGTTCGTAATGATCTCCATGACTATGAGTTATTAATATGACATCTGCTGGTTTTTCACTGTAACTTTCTGGAAGATTAATGGGATCAATGTATAGTCTCATTCCTTTTGTTTCGATCATAATTCCTGCGTTATCTAATAATGTGAGATTAACTGCGTTATAGTTGAGTAATGAAATAGTTATAATTGGTGTTGCAACAGCTGCGGCTGTAACTATCACCCCAATACCTATGAACATTGCAACTCTTCTTGTAAGCTTCATACTATTTAATTAAAAGATAGTAATATTAAAACTTCTCTACATTCTAGAGAATTCATTCTCACGAGAATGAGACATATTCGATTTACCCCCCTCTTTCTGAATATTCAACTGTTATTTTTAATGGCATTCAACAAGACTTCAATATCTCTTTGATATCATTGTTGTAAATCATGATAAGCCAAGCAACATTTTGAATGAATTGATTTATTTCAGTAAAGTCTTGTCCTTTTAAGAGATCAAAGATTTTCTCATCTGAATTTTGAATAAATTCTATTGCAAGCTTTTCTCCTTGAGCCAATTTTTCTGTAATAGATTCAATACATTCTTCTTTAGTAAACGATTTTTCTTCATCAAGTTGATCTAGAAGTATCTTGTATGCTTGGAAGATTTTCTTTTTACTAGCTTTGGTCTTAGCTTTATCCATTGTATCATCAAAGAATACTTTAGCAGTTCGCATAAAAATTGAAACACTTTTATTTCTGTTTTCTTCATCCGTAAAAATCCTTTTCCCTGCTTCTACTGCTAACCCTACTTCTCCCAGCGTTTTTATGTATCTATATAACGTTTTATCCGACTTCTCATTCCCTTCTGCTGCATATGCTTCTTCAATTTCTTTTATGGTCTTTGGACCTGTTCTTAGAAATGTTAAAAGTAACCCATAATCCTTATCGTAGAAATATTTTGAAACCTCTTTATCCTTGATTCTTTTAGTAACTACCTGATTATAGGTTATTACATCTTGTACACGCATTTAAATCTCCACTATACCTTTTCCTACAATGAAATATTAATCTTTTCTCACATCTTAGGATTTAGGGGCGGAAATTGGACTTTTCTGACAATTGGTTGACTATTTAGACAAATATAGGGGGTCTGTCTTATTTTATGAACCTCTTTCTCACCAAATGAGAAAGTTTATATACTATTGTGTTCATAATATAGTCAAGGTGAAAAAAATGTCACAACCATTCCTAAATAAAAGTGAAAAACTATCATCAACATATGAACGCTTCTTGGATAAAAGATTATCAAGTGCTGAACAGCATTTATTACTTTCCCACAGATGAGTGAATAAGTGTGGATAAGGAAGGAAACTTCCTTTTATTCATTCATCGAAATTATTTTTCTGTTTCTTAATAAAATCAAAATTTTTTGTTACTTAACTATCGATTTGAACAATAAGTATACCTTTATATGCGTGATTGGGAAAAGACCATTTGTATACATTCAAAAAACAAAAAATAAGAGTAACAGATTTTAGCAAATAGATTATGATAAATAACTTTTTTCGGAAATCCAATCCTTGAGTTAATTGTTTTGAGTTTATGTATAACATATTATTCGGTGAAAAAATAAAATGAATAACTACAACGGATACAACCGCGAACCAAGAGAAATGCACAAAGTTACATGTGCTGACTGTGGAAATGAAACAGAAGTTCCATTCAAACCAGATGGCGAACGACCAGTTTACTGTAGCGATTGCTACAAAAAAAGAAAGCCAAAAAGATACTAAGTTTCTTAGTTACATAATCTAGTTGAATACTAACTATCTTTTTGAATGTTATATTCAACCTTTTTCTTTATTTTTGATTTATTTTTCATTAATTAATTGCCTAACTGATTTTAAAGGACACAATTTGTGACCTCATTTTGAGTCTTCAATAAGTGAATTTTCTTTTTAAAACAATAATCGAAGTAAATTATATACAATATTTTGGGGTTATTCTACTGACAAATTCTAAAACAAACACAGAATTAGATTTTGCTGAATTCAGCAAATATGCGAAAAGTCATCTCAAAGGTTTTGGGGATGCTGGTATTGGAATTGCTTTTATTTCTAATAACAAAATTTTATTTGAAGAGGGTATTGGTTTTAGGGATTTAGAGCAAAAGTTGCCTTTTACTCCTGAAACGATTTTTCCAATTGGCTCTCATACAAAATCGTTAACTGGTACTGGGATAGCAATGCTTGTTGATGATGGATTATTAACCTGGGATACACCAATAGTGAATTATATTCCTGAATTCAAATTGAAAGATCCATTTGTGAGCGATCGAATAACAATTAAAGATATACTTTCACACACTTCAGGATTACCGCATCATCAATTTGCCTATATGAATTCTGAATGGAATTATAAGGATGTTCTAAAGCGGATACCACATCTTGATTTTGCTTTTGACTTTAGAACTAGGCATAAATATGCGAACCTTAATTTTATTATTGCAACCAAAATTGTTGAAGAAATATCAGGGATGGACTATTTCAAATTCATGAAGAAAAGAATTATATCTCCGATAGGAATGAAAAACACTAATTTTTCTCTAATAGAAGCTCAAAAATCTGATAATATTACAAAAGGGTATAGTAAATCTCC
>DAOUWQ010000135.1 GCA_030667035.1 Candidatus Heimdallarchaeota archaeon
GTAAATGCACTCATATGAAAGGCAACCTTGCCAAGGGCAAAGTTGAAGGGACTTCTGTGAAATGTCCATTACATGGTGCCGAATTTAATTTGAAAACTGGTGAGCTATTAATACATCCTGGCACCATAGCAGGCTGGTTTAAGAAAGCAAAAAATACTACTGTGTACAAAACGAAAGTGAAAAATAACGAACTTTATGTTGATCTCCCTCAAGTCGTTGTTGACTAATTTTATTATTGTGATTTGAAAAATATTCAAGCAAAACTATTTTTCAGACCACAAACCTAATTGGTTGCCACAGCAGTCTTCGAAAACAGCATAGAATCCAAAATCACTACCAATATCTGTTTTTTCTCGAATAATTTTACCACCCAAGTCGACAATTGTTTCAAGTGTTGCATTAATATCATCAGTTTGAATATGTAACATTATTTCTCCTTTAGCAACTTTCTCTGATTCGAAGAATGCTCCACCTACACCGGTTTCTCCTGTTTTGAAAAAATAATAGCCCGGCATACCTGTTTCAGTAGTAACTTCCCAAGAGAAGATTGTTTCATAAAATTTTTTCGCACTTTTAATATTTCTAATTGGAATTTCTATATGAACGAATTTCTTTTCCAAAAAAATCACCTTTCTTTCTAGTACTGATATTGATTGTGAATTAAAAAATCTTCCAGTTTATTTTGTGAGTGCTTTTCACATCGAAACCATTTTTGAACCTTAAACAAACCATTGCTAGAGCTTCTTTAAGTATAATTTTGCCTATAGTTATATACAGATTAAATTGAGATGATATTCTTAATCAAGAGTGTACTCAATCAACACCCGTTTGATCTCCGAATAAAGCTCATTAATTTAAAAATATAAGAGGTAAAAAAAATGAAAACAAAAATTATTATTGGTATAGCATTTATCGCAATGTTGCTTCTTCCTATATCAGCACAATTCACCTCTGCACAGAGTGACAAAATAGTTGTCGAAGATAAACCAGGAATGATCACAATAACAACAGAATATATTACCTTCAAATTTACAGAAGGAAGACCTAATTTTTCTTGGTGGAATGGCAACACAAGTACTTCAGATGAAGTGTATAATGTCCACTATATGGAGATATCTGAGTATTTTGGTGAGGATGAGGTTCTAGATGGTCCAAATGAGCTTATGGGTGGTTTAAGTTATAATTTATTTACCAGTGTTTGGTCTACTGAAGTAGTTGAAGAAGATAACGAAGTAACAATTACTATGACTATGACAGGTCTAGCAAATGATGTTGAATTGCAATTCATAGTTCACATTTATACTACTAACCAAGTTATACCTGGAACGGATTCTGTTGTTGAAGGTTTAACTGAAATTAAATTTGATATCGTAATTAACAATTGGCAATTCTCAGAAGGTGCTCAAGGTTTGGGTATAAAAGCTCAGATTCATGAATCACAAAGAAGAAACCGTGTACGCATCAGAAATGGTTCTGAAGATGAAAATGGTAACAGATCACGCCTGATGAATTTCGAAAGTGATGAATATAACAATGCCGTAGTCGCTTATTATGAATGGACAACTTTCGCTGATGTCTATGATGGTCTAAATAAAATTGATACAATTGAAGTTGGTACAACCTATTTCAATGATGATATGCCCGGTCCGGGAGAAGGACCAATAGGTGAAGAACAAGAAATAATTAACCAATGGCTTACATACCCAAATTATGGAGATTCCTTAACGCTAGTGCACGATCCATCAGTAGGAGTGGACCCTGCAGCAATCAGTAACAACATTTCGCTTTATATTCTCCCATTAATTGGGGGTATACTCGCACCCGTTTTAGTGGTAAGTCTAGTAAGAAGAAAAAAGCACTAAGTAGAAATTTGTGATTTTGGATTTTTTTCCAAAATCACTTTCTTTTTATCTAAATGGGAATAATTCTAAATAGCAATAATTAAATGTAGCATAGAATACAACTATCCTTGAGGTAATTCTTGATGTATCTACTCCGGAGAAAATATGCCAAATTGTTCATTTTGGTTTTAATTCCAATTATTTTGACATCAATGATTACTGTTTATCAAATCGATTCATTTGATAATTCTTCACACTATCAAATTTCAGAACTTGATAATTTATCTACAATCAAAGAATTATCACCCAACTCTATTGAAAATGAGACCCTTTTAGTTCACACAATGGAAATCGACATTCGAAATGATGAATCACTGAAAATTATTTCTACTTTTGTTTTAACAAATAACGACACGCAACCAATTGAATACTTTAGTTTAGAGATTAACAAAACTATTTCATCCGTTTTTTGTTTTGATCCAATCGGTTCATTATCTTTTACTTGGATGGTTGATCCCATTGTTGGTAATCTAATTAATATTTCAATGGGCTACCCGTTACTACAGGATGAAATTTATGTCTTCTCTGTTTCATATGAAATTGAAGATGTTATTTATCATGTTGATCAACCAGTAGAGTATTTTGGACTTGAATTCGAAACAAAGCATGTTAGAAATACAGATCTATTTCGATTAATTTTGAATCTGCCCCATTATAGTGCTCTTCTTGAAGATAGTCTTCCTGCACCAGTATTCCCAACACCCACAAGTATTACTTCTGAAGATAATTCCATAATAATAACTTGGGAGACTACAAATGTTAATATTGATGAGACGGATGTTTTTCTCGTTCGATATACCCCAGCCTCAAATTCTCCGGTAGATAATAATCTGAACCTTCTGCCCCTTTATATTGTTCTAGCATTTATTGGTGGTATAGCAGTAAGTACATTAGCATTTTTCCTTATCTACAGATTGAAATTCAAACCTGTTGAATCAGGTTTGGTAAGTTCGCTATTGTCTAATACAGAACAAGAAGTAATAAAAGCGATTAATGACGATAGTGGGGTTTCAACACAAAGACGCATATGTGATAAAACTGGTTATTCGAAATCCAAAGTATCACAAATATTAGCTAAATTGGAAGAAAAGGACGTTCTAACACGTGAACGTTGGGGACGAACGAATAAGGTTACAATTACTAATCCCTCCTTCAAAGCAATAGGTCAAAGTGAAACATTGAACAAGGATCAAGAAAGTAGTTCAAAGTAAGAAACGATTCTAATTTTACAAATACTTTTTTACTATAATTCACTATTTCATAGCATAGTTAATTTTATGGTGAAATTTAATTGACTTCAACCAAAGAAGAGATACCAATTATTTCCGGCGCGGAACCATTTCGTTTAAAGAATAAAGGTGCTAAGGTATTATTGATTCACGGCTTTACTGCTTCCCCTACAGAATTGCGACCCATAGGCGACTTTCTCCACAAAAAAGGATATGATGTCTATTCTGTTCTACTAGCGGGTCATGGAACAACACCTGAGGATTTACAAACGAAGAAATGGGTTGATTGGTGGGAATCCGCTAAAACTGCTTTCGAAGAAATTGATCATTGTGATTTTGTTTTGGGATTCTCAATGGGGGCATTATTAGCAAGTCGATTAGCTATTGAATATCAACAACAATTGAAAGGGGTAATATTAGCCTCAGCATTTCTGCGAATTAATCCAAAAATACTGTCAAAAGTGGCGTTCACATTTTCAGTTCTAAAATATATAAAACCATATTTCTCAAAAAGCGCTGAGACTGAACAATTCTTCAAAGACAATAACTTGATCAGCTATATGAAATATCCAATGAGCGCTGTTCACGAATCTGTGAAATTATCAAAGTACACTGAGAAGAAGGTCCTACCAAAAATAACCATTCCAACATTAATCATTCAAGGGTTAAAGGATGACCGCATAGACCCAGATAATTATAAAATCCAAGATAAATTAATTCCAGCAAAAGATAAGAGCATTGAACTTCTACCTGAATCAGAGCATATTATAACTGTTGGACCAGATACTGAACAATTGTTTGCTTCGATACTCAGCTTTCTGAAAGCTCATGAGAAATGATTAATCCATTTCTCCTTTCCTTTTCGAAACGAAATCCTTAGAAAGACTTAAGATTAATAGTCATTCCATTTTTTCTCAAGAAACTCCAATGAGGAATTCTATTTTGAAAGAAAAGACTTCAGCTGGTTCTGATTCTGAAACAGAAGTCGATAATGAGGTGCAAGATTTGGACGAAAAAGGCGAAACTTATTCTAAATCAGGTGTAGATATTGTTGAGGAAGGCGCGGTCATCGAAGAAATTTGGAAGATGCTCCCAAAAACATTCAATTTGAATCCAAATGCAAAGTTCTTACCCGCTCTGGCTCATTATGGTGGAATAGTCGACATTGGCATGCCAGACAAATATCTTGTTGTTACAGTTGATGGTGTTGGTTCTAAGGTTCTTATCGCAGAAATGTTAGAAAAATTCGATACTGTAGGCATTGATTGTGTTGCTATGAATGTCAATGATCTAATCTGCGTTGGTGCTCAACCATTAGTTTTCGTTGATTATTATGCAATAGAAAAACCTGACACAGAGATAGCAAAACAAATTGTTAAGGGACTTGTTGATGGTGCAATTCAATCTAGAATGGCTGTCATTGGAGGCGAAACAGCTACCTTACCAGATATTATTCGAGGACATAATGGGAAAGGATTTGATCTTGCTGGAACAGCTATAGGAATGGTGGACAAAGATAAACTAGTTCTAGGAGATAAAATATCCCCTGGTGATATTATTATAGGCATTGAGAGCAATGGGTTACATTCCAATGGTTATTCTCTAGCTAGAAGTGTTCTACTTGAAGAGCACTCTGTGAATGACGAGGTTGATGGAATTCATATAGGAAAAGCATTGCTTGAACCAACATTGATCTACGTGCAAGAAATTCTAGAAATAATTGAAAAAGCAGAAATTCATGGTTTAGCAAATATAACTGGTGGAGCATTTCTTAAATTAGCTCGAATAATGCGTCAATCAAAAACACCCGTAGGTGTTCATCTTAATGCTATGCCTGAACCATTACCAATTTTCAAATTGATTCAAAAATTAGGCAATGTTTCTGACAAGGAAATGTACAAGACATTTAACATGGGCGTCGGTTTCTGTATAATCGCTCCAGAGTCAGAGTTTGAAACCATTGCTGAAATATGTCAAAAGCATGGAAAGAAAACCTACAAAATAGGTAAAATTATTCCAGAAAAGAAAATCATTCTCGAGATAGCTGGTGAGACAATAGAGTATCCTGCGGATAAATACTAGACTAGTATTTATTTGCCAAGAAACTCTTCAATCTCTTCTTTTTTTATTGTTCCTTTGTGAAAAGCAGTTGCTATGAGAGCTCCTTCGATATTATTTTCTTTCAGAATTTGTAAATCTTGAATGCTTCTTACACCACCACCAGTGTACACTGGAATAGCATTGATCTGTGTTGCGATATCAACTAGCTGCTGATTTAAAGGTCCAGACTGACTTCCGACTTTCTGTAACTCAAGAATAATGATAGCGTTAATCCCTAATTTTTCAGCATGCTGAGCTAGTTTTAGA
>DAOUWQ010000426.1 GCA_030667035.1 Candidatus Heimdallarchaeota archaeon
ATGCAAAGAAAAAGACATATCATTTATTGCTATTCGCCCTCCAATGATTCTGGGAGCAGGTGATGAACCAGCTAAAGCTCTGATGGAGAATCTAGAAAAAGGACGTATAGTTCTTCTTCGAGGAGGGAAAGGCAGCATTCCAGTTGTTCACCCCAGAGATGCAGCTAGAGCACATTTATTAGCTTTAGAGAAAGCATCCGAATTTAACGGCGAGTCTTTCCATTTAGCAAGTTTTCAAGTTCAATTCAAAGATTATGCTAATACCTTTAGTAAAGAGCTTGGATTAAAACCTGTTAAAATGAAAGCCCCTTATCCACTTCTTTATTCAATTGGTTGGTTTTTAGAAATATTACCAAAAGAGTATGATATCAATCGCTTTACTGTAAAATTCCTTGGATCAAATACCAAATTAGATGTTACTAAGATAACTGAAAAGTTGGGATTCAAGCCTGAATATACTTTAGAGCAAACCGTAAAAGAAACTGCTGATTGGTACAAATCACTAAAGTGAGTACCATCTCTTTCATCTTTTTTTCTGAATTCAAACAAAAAATTTCCAACGAAACCAATTTAAAGAAAGTAATTAATTATTTAGTTGGAGGATGGTTTATTATTGTTTTTTAGAAAATCAAATGTTATTTTCTTCATATTTCTGATATTTATTTCATCACTGACTTTCACAGTTGATAATACTGTAGAAACAAATGCTCAAGATAGCAATTTAACAATAAATTCTATTGCTATTGATTTTCTTTGGAATTTCACCTTAACGGATTTTGCGGGTCATTTCCCCGTTATTGTTGATTTAGATTTAGACGGAACATCTGAAGTATTGGTAACTTCTCAAAATGGTCTGTTTTATTGTTTGGATAATTTAGGAAACACTCTCTGGCAACATGATCTTGCTCTTCTTGGTAGATGTTCTCCTACAGTAGTTGATATTAACAAAGATGGCAAGCTAGAAATTCTAATAACTTCTTTTTATACTCTCCACTGTTTCAATTATACTGGCACAGAATTGTGGAATGCAAGTATCACATATAATATGCTTGATTCTCCTACGATTGCTGATTTGGATCAGGATGGTCAACTTGATATTATTTTACAATCCACAAATAAAATTCACTGTTTTAATTGGAATGGTACTGTCAAATGGGAGCACACCACTCTTGGTACAATTACTACGGTTACAGTTGTAGCTGATTTAGATTCGGATGGAAGTTTCGAGATTCTATTTGGTACTTATGATAACAAAACCATCTGTTTGAATCATCTAGGTGTTAAAGAATGGCAATATATGACTGACTAGTGGATTGCTACTAATCTTGCTGTAGGTGATCTTGATAAAGATGGTACTAAAGAAGTAATAATTGGTTCAGTAGATCATGACTTACATTGTGTTAATCATTTGGGGATATTAGAATGGAAATATTCTACTGATGGTGCTATTGGTTCTGACCCAATAATTGCTGATCTAAATAATAATGGACAGTTAGAAATCATTTTTGGTTCAGGTGACTGCAGTGTTTATTGTCTAAATCGTTCCGGAGGATTAGAATGGAAATTTGAAAAGCCTTATTCTATAAGTGGAGACCTTCTTGTAGCTAACATTGATGGTGGTTCGGATTTAGAAATTCTTGTACAATTTGTTGATTGTGAATTATACTGTCTTAATTCTACTGGTGATGTGCAATTTTCTCAAGATCTTGGAGATGAAATCCTTTTCATGTCCTCTGGTTTTGTTAATGGTGATGATGTGGCTGATCTAATTGTTAGTAGATGGTATGTAATAGAATCTACTGCTTATCATGAAATTAGCTGCCTCACTTTTACAGGGATCAGTCAATCAGGTCCTCAACAATGGTATTGCTGTCGTGGTAGTTCTTTCCATACTGGTCAGCTTGACTCCGATGGAGATTTCATTGATGATATGACTGAAGAGTTCTTTAATGGTGATCCTAATGTTCAAGATACAGATGGAGATGGACTGCAAGATGGTTGGGAAGTATTTTTTGGAACTGATTTGACCAATACAGATACCGATGGTGATAATCTCACTGATGGAGAAGAAGTATTCACTCACTTTACAGATCCTACGAAACTAGACACAGATAGCGATGGTTTTTCTGATTGGGAGGAAATTGAAGAAGGAACGGATCCTCTTGATCCAGATGATTATCCTGAAATAACCGAAAAATCCTCTTTGTTTGAAAATTTTGTTTATTTAATTTCAACAATGATAATCTCTCAAACAATTATACTGTTCGCCAAAAAGAAAAGTAATAAATTTTAAAGAGTAAGAAGATGAAAATCATAATTCATCTTTTTTTCTCATTTTTTTTTAATCTATCTAGCCAAAATAAGGACATTATACACACGACTGGTATTAACGCAAGAGAAGTATTCTCAGTAGTTGTAGGTGTCGGAGTATAGGGATATTCGTTCAGCGAAGGGAGAATATAATTTGAAATGAGAGTGGGTATTACTGTGTGAGTACTGAATAAACTTGATGTTACGATAGCAATTAAATCATATTTAGGAAACACATGAATTATTTGACCTAGGAAACCTTCTGCAGAATAGCTATCGTATTGCGGGTAGAGCCACCACAAATATCCGTAATTAAAGGCTTCTGCTGTGTAGTTATAATTCGTTCGAGAAGTAGTAACCCAATTTTCTGGTATTATTTGTTCGGTATTCCAAGTGCCATTATTCAGATAGAGAAAACCAAATTTAGCCATATCTCGAGGTCTCAAACTAAGTCCATGTCCACCAAAATAGTTTCCTTGTGGGTCACTATCCCAATTAACATTATCGATTCCTAGAAGATCAAATAACTTTTCTTGAGCATA
>DAOUWQ010000264.1 GCA_030667035.1 Candidatus Heimdallarchaeota archaeon
TACTTCTCTTATTTAAAAATGATTAGCTGTTAAAATAAGCCAATATTTTAAATTAAAAAACTTTATTTATCTTAATTTTAATTATAAATTGGAGGGTTTTAATGAGAAAAAAAACTATGATTGGAATTTTAAGCATATTAGTTTGTATTTTGATTCTACCGACCTCTCCTCTTAGAGGAGCTATTTTTACACTAGATGATCCTACCGCGGATTTAGAATATCACAATAATTCAACAGAGGGGAACCCAGGTGCAAATGTTCATCCTGAAATTGATATTGAATCTCTGCAAATAGACGGAGATGAAATAGCAGTTACTTTTGTTGCTCCACCTAAAAACGATAGAAATTATGAGTATTCATTTCGTATCTATTGGATAGGTGATGATTTTCTTGGGAACTGGACAAAATGTTCCTGGGGTAAATTAATTAACAATGTTTCAATTAACGAAGTTCATACTTTTATTGAAACTAGCACAGGTGTAGAATTAGTTGATGTAGAAGAATATGACGTAGTAAGTGTAGTTGGGTCTTCCTTAATTATACCTATATTCAATAAAACACTGATCACTCATATGTTTGACCCCCACATTGTTAAGGTTCATACTCAATTTACTGTTGTATTTATGAGTGAATACTATTTTGATGTGATAAGCTATGCAACGGGTACCTTTCCCTTTCCAGGGTTCACTTTTTGGAGTACTATAGGTGGAATATCCCTAATAGTAATGATAGGTTTACTAGTGAAAAAGAAGAAAAGCTAATTTTTTTGTGATTCTTCTTTCTTTACTTTTTTTATTTCGTTAGTCTAATAATCTAGCAATCAAGAGAATGTTTTGATATTTAATATTTTTACTTCGCACCAATTCTTATACCAACCATTTTATGCTCTTCATTATTATAGTTTTATTTGCTATCCGCAGTCATTGCACATTTATTAAGGATAAATATTTCATTAATTTGTTGATATAAAATGACAGGACAAGTATCTGATGTGTTCATATTTAGGGGTGAAGAATATTCTCTTGTAAGCGTAAAAAGTAAGAGGCTATTTAATCCTGAAGATTATAAAATAAAACTTGTTCAAGCTGGATCAAGCTGTTGGCGAGGATATCAAGCGTTATATCAAATCAAGAATAACAAACTAATTCTAAATCAACTACTAATCAATATGGATGGGAAATCAGTACAAATAAATAATAAAAAGGCAGAGATAAGCGAGTATCGAATGTTTATGTATAATTACCCCGAACTTGATCTTGCGATGAACTTTACAGGTTCAATACGTATTGCCAAGGACTTTATTAGAGACTTGTATGTCCACTCGGGATTTCAGAAAGAAAGTTCCTATGAAACTGTTTTTGAACTTCATTTTAAAAGAGGCAAGGTAAAAAAGGAAGAAGACATTTCTCAAGTAATGGTAGAATTACGGGACCTATATAAACTCAGGTAAATTGTTTGCAAATTCTTTCTCAATGAAATATGATGTAGAAAAAGAAGAGATGTTAAAATGAATCAGTATCATTCATTTTAATAGTGGTGCTTTGCCCAAAGTGATTTTCATATCAGACTTTTTACCTTTTCTGTAATAAGTTATTTTTACCTCATCACCAATTTTTCTCTTAACGATTTTCTGAGTCAATATCTGAACACTAACAATCTCTTCATCATTTAAACCAACAATAATGTCACCAATTTTTAAACCAGCTTCTTTTGCTGGGCCTTTTGGAACATCGAGTAGCAACGCTCCTTTTTCTACAGGTAATTTATAATAGGTTGCTAATTTTTTATCAATTGTATAACCAACCACACCCATCCAAGGTGTGCTTATTGTTTTTGTATCTCGAAATTCTTCAAGGACTCCTTTTATAGAATCAATGGCAATAGCGAAACCTAATCCCTGAGAATGTTGTATGACTGCAGTATTAATTCCGATTAATTCACCATGAGTATTAACTAAAGCACCACCACTATTTCCAGGATTAATATCTGCAGTTGTTTGAATCAAACCTTCTAATTGCATTTTTTCAGCTGATATGGTTCTATTCAAAGCACTAATCATTCCAAAAGTAACACTCTTTCCAAGACCAAGTGGATTTCCTATTGCTAAGGCAAACTGCCCCACTTTAAGAGAACTAGAATCACCGATTTTTATTGCTTCAAGTTCCGAATCTTTGTCTACTTGTAAGAAGGCAATATCTTGTCCACGCATTTTCCCCAGTACTTTGGCTTTCAATCTCTTGCCACCATGTAATTGCACTTCGACTGCAGTAGCATTCCTTACTACATGACCATTTGTAACGAGTATACCATCCTCATCAAAAATTACTCCGGAGCCTTGCCCTTGTACAGGTTGCACACGAAATAAATCAACTTTTGCCATTACAGTCGTAGAAACGCTAACCACACATGGTAGAACATCCTCTACTACTTCAACCATATTTTTTTCTAAACCTTCAAACATTTACAAGCATCTATTTTACGTTATGGTAACTTATTGTTGAACTTCTTAATAATGACTAATAAAAAATGAACTGTAATAATTCATTTTTATAATGGATCTTGGCTTAAGTGATATTCATATCGGGTGTTTATCTCACTTGTTTGATTCCATTGTATCTAGGTCTATTGTACAAGCTATAGCAGCTTGACAGACTTTTCTAATGAACTCAAAATCTAATTTGTCTATTGTATCCGCTTCGGTATGATAATATGGATAGCGAAAATTAGCTGTATCTGTTAACATTAATGCTGGGATGCCATGTTTCCAGAATGGTGCATGATCTGATCTTAGTAAATCACTTGCTTTATTGGCTATTATTTCAAAGTTGAACGGTAAACCAAGATTTGCATAAGGAAGTTCTATTTGCTTATGTTTACAATTCTTACAGAATCTTTTAGCTAACCATCTTGATTGTTTATCACCAATGACTGCTATGAAATCTCCAAGTTCTTTTCTCATATTAGTTTTGTATTTTGGCATCAATTTAAATAACTTTGATGGAAATCTTTGTGAGTGATTTTGTTTTGATGTATAGCCAATTGTTTCAAAATTTAATACACCAATTATCTCTTTTTTATCCTTGATTGCTTGTTCTACCCACTTGCTACTACCGACAAGTCCGGTCTTTCCTATCCAATCAGAACTGCTTTTGATTTCTTTCATAGTTGTTACAAGATACATCAAGTATTCCTTTTCAGCTTCAGTAAGCTCTTCTTGAATTTTCTCGTATGCTTGTTTCCCTGCTTCACTATAACTGTTGCCAAATGCTGCTGAAAAATAAAATAGCTTAGTAAATTTTCCAATCATTTTTTGAGTATGATACTTAATCTTACGGTTTTTATCATCTATTAATCCCAATTCTTTGGCTTTCTTTCTGTTTTCGCTATATCTAACTGGATGTAGCTCTTCCAAAGTAAAAATTATAAAACGAAAATTCTTGATTCCCTTATAATGCTTAGCTAACACCCTTGCAGCTTCCAACATTGCGGCAATACCTGATCCATTATCATTTGCTCCAGGAGTATTGTCTACAGTATCGTAATGACTGACCAAAAGTATCTCAGGTTTTGTTCCTTCACCAATAACTCCTTCAATATTTCTAAAAGTAAAATCTAATCCTTCAAATGTAAATGTCTGTTCACTAACAGATAATCCATAGTCCTTCAGTTCACTTTTGATATATTCAGCAGTTTCATTTAACTTCTTAGGATCAACTTCGTGATGTTTGGTTCCCTCTATAATCAGAATATGTTCATACATGCGTTCAATACTAACTTCTTCAAGTATCTTTTCTAAATTCATTGTTTACCACTCAATATGAAACCAGTTCAATAATTGATAAATTTATCTTACAACAATATTCTTTCAAAGAAAATTACTAATAAATTATTTTTGTTAATATAATCTTCATTGTAGATTTTTTCTCTTAGAAACTATTTATTATATTATTCAATATATTTTTAAAGATAAATCGGTTTTGATAGTTTAACGATTTTAGAATATAATACCTGCTA
>DAOUWQ010000353.1 GCA_030667035.1 Candidatus Heimdallarchaeota archaeon
AACATTCCTATTCAAAGCAAGAAGAGGATATTGGGTTGAGAATGGTGAAATCAAATATCCAATAAAAGATGTTACTATCAAAGGAGATATCTTGTCACTGTTGACGAATGTTGAAGGATTAACAAAAGACCTAGAGATATCAAGTGGATATTTTGGAGGATGTGGTAAAAGTTCGCAATTCCCATTACCTGTAGGAATTGGCGCTTCAAAGATACTTTTCTCTGAGGCTACTTTTGGAGGCGAACAAAAATGAAATTTGATACGTTAAAAGATGATTTACTAGCTTTAGCTGATACTGGTTTAAAATACGCTAAGAGCAAGGGTGCTGAGCAAGCAGAAATTTACGATAGCAGTATGCACAATATAAATATTAACAATCAATCTGGTATGATTGAAGCCAAAGATGGTTTAAACGAGGGTATTGGTGTTCGTGTTGCTATTGGCAAGCGTCTTGGTTTTGCTGCTATGAGTGGTTTAACTGATGATGCAGTGAAACATGCAGTTACCGAGGCATTATCTGTTGTAAAATCTATCAAGCAAGAGAATGAAGGTTTTGATACTTTTATTCCTAAAAGCAAGGTAGGCAAGGATGGTATTCTTGATTCCAAAATTGTTGAAATGTCTACAGAAGAGATAGTTCAAAGCGCAAATTCGATTTATCAAGAAGCAAAGGATTTTGATACAAGAGTTATCTCTCCATCTGCTCAAGTTCAATCATTTTATGGTGGACATGCGGTAGTAAATTCCGAAGGAGTTGCTGGCGCATCAAAAGCAACAGTTTTTGTTATTGAAACTTTTACCACAGCAGCTGAAGGTGAGAAACGCAAGAGCGCTTTTGATTTCAAAGTAACTCGTCAAGTTCCCGATTTTGAAAATATGGGTGCTAATGCTGCTGAGAAAGCAGTTAAGCTTCTTGATTCAAAACCAATGGGACACACAGGAGTTCTACCCACTTTATGGAATCCAAACGTTATGTCCGACTTCTGGGAAATGTCACTTGCTCAATCTGTCAATGGTAGACAAGTAGTCGAGAAGAACAGCTATTTCATGGATAAGCTTGGTGATAAAGTAGGAATTGATAAATTATCAATAACTGATGATGGACAATTACCTGAAGGCTTAAACACAACAGCAGTTGATCATGAAGGTGCTGCCAGACGAACTACCCCTATTATTGAGGATGGAGTTTTGCGTTCCTTCTTATATGATAGCTATTACGGACGATTAGGTAAGGTAAAGAGTACTGGAAATGCTAACAGAGGTCAAGGATATGAAAGTACACCAAATATCGCTTCATCTACAGTAGTTATCAAACATGGAACAAAAAGCTTCGATGATATGGTTTCAAGCATCGACAAAGGTGTTTATGTTATGGATAGTGTTATGGGTATGGGTCATTCCAACCTTATTTCTGGTGATTTCTCAGTTGTAGCGACATCCGCCTACTTGATAGAAAAAGGAGAACTCTCTCATCCATTAGAGCCCATTACAATAGCCGGGAATCTCTACAAGAGCTTTAAGGACATCCAAACAATTGGTTCGGATTCAAAACTATTACAAGCAGTTAAGACTCCTTCAGTTCTATTTGATGGCTTTACTGTTGTAGGTTAAATAAAATGAAACACCTCTGGAAATCTCCGAGGTGAAATCTTATTTTTTTATCTTTTGCCACCACATTCAGAGCAAACATGTTCGTATTTATCAAATTTCTCGCCGCAGAATGGACATTCATAAATGAAATTGTAGTCTTCAGGTAAATCTTGGGCCGGAGGTACTATTTTATCATCCTCTGTGATAGGGATATTTCCTTCTAATTCTTCTTCGTCGTTCAAAACAGAACCAAAGTCAATCGAACTGAATCTTCTTTTACCAAAGATAATTCCAATTAAAATTAGACTGTAAATCCATTGAAAACCAAACGAAGCAGCAAATCCTACCAAAATATTCTGAAAGAATGAATAACCAATTTCCATATTCGAATCTTTTAAGGTCGCTATGAAAGCCATTACACTTGCCGTAGAAATAGATTCTAATTCCACCTCATACTCTATCATAAATCCATGTTTAAGAGAATAAACAAGACGAAAATAACCATTGAAATTCTCACCAAAATGTGTTTGAGCTACCGTTCCTTCGAGAATATGAACATCTACCCAAGCACCTTGGAATGGATATTTAGTGTGATGAGAAGTATTTCTGTGTGGTAGTGTTGTGAGAGTCTGACTAGTAAGAAAGAAATTTAATTGTTCATCCCAATTAACAGATATCATAGATATTGGTGCTATAATATCAGCAACCGTTAAAGTAGTGGCACTAGAATGACTTTCTGTTGTTCCAAGAGGTAACATTTTCAAAGCATCATCAGGATCAATTGTTGGTGTTTTTACTCTATATGAACTATCTGTATAATTTAAAATGAAATCCCCATCGCTTGTAACTTGAGCTACCGTAAGACTAAAATGTCTAATATTCTCAAAAGCCACTGCACCAAAACCAACATGATCGGTTCCTGTATAGTTGAAATCCAAAGTAAAAGCACTGCCAGCTTCTATGCCGCCTACTGCCCTCGCTCCTTGTGTGTTTGCTACTGGAGAAATAGCTATAGCTATTCCTACGCAAATCAATAATATCCATGCCGTTCTTATAATTGTATTATTTAGTTTCATTTTCTCCCAAATTCCACTAGTCAAATACATTATAAAAGTCAGAATATTTTATATTCTTTTCCTTAACTAATAAATTTCTTTTAATAAGAAAAAACTAAGAAGTGGATTTATTCTCTCAAATCCATTTCTTTAATTAATTTGTTCATTCCATGAAGATATTTTAAGAGATTATTTTTAATGGTATGAATATCACTTTGAATCTCTTTAATTTCTGCTTTGATATTTTCAATCTCCAAATCAATAATTTGTACTTTTTTCTGCAAACCAATTGAACTTATTTCAGCTATCTTCTCTTTCTTCGGTGAAATTACTTGCTTAATTTCTGTACTTTTTACCTCTTTCTTTTTATAGAGCTCTGCTGTTAAACTCTTAATTTTAGGTGAGTCTTTACCTGCTTCTGCAAGCAATTTTCCAGTTATTTTGTTGAATAACAGGTCAATATTTTCACCAGTCAATGCACTAGTATTAATATGTAAAATATCGTGACCCAACTCCATACATAGAAATAATAGAAAATTCTTGAGATAATTGTCATCAGTTTTCTTGTTGTTTTTCAAATCGTATTTATTTCCGACAACAACAAATGTTTCAATTGAGCCCTCACTATTCCTTCTGACT
>DAOUWQ010000053.1 GCA_030667035.1 Candidatus Heimdallarchaeota archaeon
ATGGTCTAGTTCAGATACGGCAAGCGGATCACTCCATGCCATAGTGAGGGAAAATTCAGTTGTCGTTTCAGCTTTGCCATCCTCAATACTAATTAGTGTCCAATGGTGCATACATATCGTACTGGTGTAAATTGAAAGTAAAAATATAGTACAGATGAACAAACCCTTGAAAAAAATCTGTTCATTGTAATTTTTTCTTTGCAAATGTCTACTTGCATGCAAACGTTTCCATCCCTTCTTCTATCCTTTATCGTCTATTCCTTGGTTATTTAAATCACATTTCTCTCTTATTAGTTATTCCAAAAATTCTTCTTACTCTAATCTTTAAAGAAATGTGGGAATTTTCATTTTCCTATTTTTTTACTAGCTATTTTGTTCAATGTAGCAATAAGGGTTATAGCTAGAAGTGATCCAATTACCAAAAATCCTGGTGCTCTTCTTCCTTCTTTTATTACCAAAGTTTCTAATTTAATGGTTGCACTACTATCTTCAGTTATTACTGAACAACCAAAGACCACAAGTCCTCCGCTTTCCCCACTGGATTCTAATAATGTAAATGTATCCACTAAAGATTCTCCAGGTTCAAGAGTGAAATTTTGAGGTATATAGGGCGAATAGGTGAAAAAATCATCACCATTTGGGTCTCGCGTCATTCTTACACTAGAATCTGATGTAGGTAGATTTGTGAAATTTATAGAAACAATTCCATTATCAAAAATCATCGGTGTTTCAAAAAGCATATTTTCACCCCAAGTAATTGTTTCTTCTTGTACAACTATACTTCCTGCAGTAAGTTCAGTAGGTATAGTCATCAAAATTAGTGTTATTAATATGAAAGTGACTACTTTTCTTGTTAGTTGTTCTAAAGTTACTTTTATTTCACTCATTGCTGAAACTACTGCTCCCTTTTCTTTTTCAAACAAATTTTGAAGAGAATATATAATAGTCTGTTTTTAAAAATTAAAGGATTTCTTATGAAATTATTTTTGTCATTTGTAACCCCTTTTCAAATGCACATTCGCATACTATATTTTGAGCTACTAATTGAAAATTCATTTCTTTTATTCTTCTTTCAAGAATTGTTTTTCAATTGATGAGAATATCATCTTTCCCAGTAATTTTGTAAACGGTTTTATTCTTACATCTACAAAATAGTCCTTTTCATACCAACCATTTTTCACCCAAAAATCGTAATCAATTGGACTTAGATCTCTTACAAATTCAATTACAAGTCTAGTAATCTTAAAATGTAGTAATTCATTCAAACTTGGCGAATTATGTTTCTTTGATTTTATTCTGTTCAGAAAATCTCTAGATATGTTTTTAATTTTTTCATTTGCTTTTTTGGTTTCTTTTCCTCCCTTTTCATATACATATTTCATAATACCAAATTTATCAACAAAATTGAAACCGAATGTTTTTGTAGTATCTTCTAAATAACTTAATGTATTTTTCAAACCGGATCCGTTTGTTGTTGATATAGCTAAAGCTGCTTTGTCAAAATTGTCGGGTCGGTGTACCAAATATGAGAAGTGGTCTAAGAAATTCTTCATTAAAGCGGATACTTGTTTAACATAAACTGGTGATGCAAAAATAACTCCATCTGCTTCTTCTATTTTCCCTTTAATTTCTTTAGTTATGTTGTAACTTTCACATGTATCTTCACCATTTAAGATGCAAGAAAAACAACCTTTGCAAAAATCCATTTTATATTCATGTAAAAATAAATATTCAAAATTTATTTCGTCATCAAGTTCCTTGATGTTTTCTTCAATTCGATTAATAATTTGAAAAGTATTCTTCTTTCTAGGTGTGCCTAAAATAGCCAAAATGTTAGTCATATAACTCTATCCCAAACTAACGAAGGATTTGTTTTAAATAAATGTTGTTTATTTAGACGATCGACAAAAACACAAATCTTTTTTTTCAAAATAAGTAATTTTTAGATTAACAAAACGTCCAAACAATCTTTGGCACTTATCAAAGACACATTCGTTTTGTTCCTTCTCTTTCTTCATCTGTAATCATTAGCAATAAGCTTAGAGATGGATCATCAATTCTTGCTAATTCTAAGAATCGAACAGAACCTGCAATGGATTCACGAATAGGCATGATAAGCTCTTCATCATCTCCACCAAATTTCTTCATTTCTTTATCGAGTCTTTTTTCGAAATCAGCAGCTGATAATGATTGATCTAGAAAGAGTTCAAAATTCTCCTTGCATTTATCGATGAATTTGGTATAGAGTTTTTCTCCGGCAATTTTCAAACCAATGCATGCCGGTTCTAGAACATTCTTTGTCCATTCTTTACTTATTTTAGATCGATTTTCAATTGGGTCTTCAATTGTAATTTGAGTTATTCTTTTACGAATAAATGTTACCTCTCTATTCGTAGCTTCCAAAGTTCTTTCACCTATTTTTGCTAGTTCTTCTAAGCCATTCTTATATCTAAAATTTCCAATTGTTTTAATAAAAGATCGAATGAAAAGAATTGCTTCTTCAGAGAGATTGTAATTATTTTGAAGAATGGTTGCTGATTGATTTGCTGCTTCTTCTGGAGCTATTTTTTCTTGAACTATGGCGAGAAGCACTTGTGCAAGTATTTGTTGAGCTTCAGTTATCTGGCTTTGCGTCTTTAAACTAAATATTAGCAATGGAGTTATTGTTTGTTCTATTACTAATTCAATCCATGAAAGAATTATTTGTTGATTAATGAGCTCCTTTACAGAATCAATTACTTTATTGGGGTCTTTTTCTTCAATCATTTCTTCGTAAAAACTTTCAGCAAAATCATCAACTAATGAAGAAATAAAATCTAGTGTTCGTGCTTCTTCAGGAGGGATTAATTCCAATAATTTAGATTTGTGATTTTTCTTTTGAAGTTTGGAATAGAATAGCTTCCAGACTTCTTGTTTAATCGTTCCTTGTATTTCATCATTAATGCCAAATAGTAGTGGTTGAATGATTGGCCAAAGTAATATTTCGTAGAGTTTTGTAAAGATGGGTTCATTCTTAGTAATGAATGCAGAAGTATCAATTTTGTTTTTCTTTGAAATGACACCTTCACATCCATATTTCTATCTTAGATTGAATATTTTATTATAGATATTTTTCTTGAATCGTTCTTTAGCAACAACGATAAACGAAATGGCCGTATTTCCATCTTGCACCGCATATGCAATTCCAAGTGTTGCACTTTCAAGTCTCATTAAAATTACTACTGAGGAATGTTCAGCAATAGTATTTTCAATTTCCCAACCAATATCTTCAAGTTTCTCTAATATAGGTGGTAAAACATCATTTACAGATGCTTCGAGCACACCGGATCTTTGATGTTTATCGAATCTGGTTGATTTTGATCCATCAAAGAGATACGTATTTTGTCCATATTCCAACTTTCTTTCAAGTATACTTAGAAGCATCTTTGGTGGAAACTTTGTTGCTTCAGGAACTGGATAGTCACCTGATGCAGCTGATTTCTTAGAAGTTTTTCTTTCAGAAAGAGCTTTTGGTTTTTCTTCCTTTCTAGAAGCTTTTCTATCAGGCAATGGTTCAGGGATTAGTTTCTTAGTTTTATCTGGAATTTTAGCTTCAATTACTACATCTCGCTTATCAAGAATATGAGCTGTAGCTTGCTTTTGATTTCGCATTTTAGCCCGTAGAGATTTTGGCACTGCTTCTCTTCCAGCATGTAAGGAAGTTCTTGGTCTAATCTTAACGACTAAACTTCTGTTCTGCGTTTTTTGATCCGAAATTAATCCAACACCTGTAGGCATACTACGAATGAAATCCGATTCTTCGAATTTATCTGGTACCGATGAAGGTACACGCTTAAGAAATGCTTTAATGTCATCTTCAAATGTTAGAAGATGAGTGATCATGATATCAATCTGGCTCATAATATTTTTGTGCATTGCTGAAGGTTGTTGAGTTACTAAAACAAGAGCACAGCCTGGCTTACGACCTTGTTTAGCATATTCGATAAGTGGATCAGATGCTGCTGTTTTCTTATTATTTGGCACTAAAACATGAGCTTCATCTATTAGTAACCATGTTACTGGTATTGACCCATTGTCTTCACCTGATGTTTCAAATAATTCGCCTCGAGAGCTTTTGATTCTTGCTTCGAGAATTTTTCTAGCAATTATCCCTACAAGAAGTGCTCGTAAGCTATCCCCTATTCTAGGATTGCTGATAT
This sequence comes from Candidatus Heimdallarchaeota archaeon, assembly GCA_030667035.1. GTDB lineage: Archaea > Asgardarchaeota > Heimdallarchaeia > JABLTI01 > JABLTI01 > JABLTI01. The sequence continues at coordinate 4,200 of DAOUWQ010000053.1, forward strand.
CCAAAACAGAAATCTTGTTTGGTGAGCTTAATGCTGAAAGAGGTGTGCCATTTCCTGAAAAGATTCCCCAGCCTTTTGCGGCGTTCATACGAGAACGAATGGCTTGAATAGAATCTGATCGATAGCTATTAACAATTCCAGGGTCATCTAAAGCAGCTAATATATCCTCAATTGAGTAATCTTTTTGCTCTCGAGATACTATTTGCATTGCTTTTTCCAGAACAGTTCCTCGAACTTCATATCGGTCAATATCGAACGTTCTGCACCAATCTTCAATATGTAGATCTGAAGGTTTCAAAGCAAAGGGAGTATCAACAGTTTCATCTTTGTAATCATTATAGATACCTATTGGAGTGAAAACTTCAATATTTTTCAGAAAATCAGGATTAAGACCCCATTTCTCTAGGAGAACACTTTCATTTGAATCAGTGTTTTCGTTTTTCAAGGCCCAAAAGATTCCAATTGGATCAACGAGAATTACACCAACTCCGAGGTCTGCTTTAGAGAGTTCTTCTGCGATAACACCAAGAGTATAGCTTTTTCCAGAACCTCTATGTCCTGAAATGAAAATAACATGAGGAAAAACTGCATCTACTAGGACTTTTTTACCATACAAATCGTGTTTGCCTTTTTCGGATACTCTTCCTAGATACATAGTCCCTTGACAACCAATTTTTTTAATGGTAGAACTACCACGGCCTAGAATAATTGAATCACTTGTTGGTGCACATCTCGCTTCTATAGGCAAATCAACTTTTGGAGCGAAACTAAGGCTGTCACTTACTTCATCAATATTTCTTTGGATATTTTCAAGAACATTTTCGTTTCTCATATAACCCAAAACAGCAAGTAAATCAATTGGATGGTCACATTGCTCTATTTCCTTGGACAACGCTTTCCTAGCTTCGAAACTCCGGGGACCAAAGTCTGGGTCGTACATTGATTTAATCCAGATAATTTTATCAAGATAGGCTGCAGCTTCTTCTCCACCTGTCACTTCTTTGGCTAAATCAAGAATATTATTAGGAAATTCAAATTCCCTGTTTGACATAATGTAAGCAGAACAGTATGGCCATAATTTTTCTTCGCGAGGAAGTGTTTCTAGCAATTCGTAAATCTTTTCTTTGAGATCTTTTTTATCTATTGAAAGCGAATAAGCAAATAATAAGGCACCAATACGATTATCTGGATCAGGCCATTCCTCTTGGAGATCAATTAAACGATCTACTTGTGTTTCATTGAAATCGATTGATCCCTCTCGTTGAAGATAATAAAGAATTTTAATCTCAGATTCTTTTGGTAAATAGCTTTCTTTTGTAAGAATGTCCCTCATAATTTCTTTGCCAATTTTTCTTGCATTTGTAGCATATGCTTTGGTATCCGTTAGTTCATATGCAAGCATATTTGCTCTTGCAAGCAAAGCTCGTTCATGTGGATCAACTATTGAACTGTTTAAATCTGCTAAGCGATCCAGCACAGTAGGTAAATAATGACACGGTGATCTTCCAAACTCATAATCCATATTTTTCACCAATACTACGTTCAAATTAAATTCTCTTATATTAATCTCCTACACAATCAAACATAATAATATTTGTTAATGGATTTTTTTATCTTTTATTAGAACAAATGTCACAAACACAAATATTAAAATGAACCCAAACAAGTTTAAACAGAAAAATAAGTTTGAAATTAAGATTCACATAGACTCGAGTAGATTTGATTGAAACTGGGCATAAAATAGGCAGATGATACAATTGGTTGCACAAATCATTATTTCGCATGAAGATACTACAAACTTTTTCTCCATTGGCTCAGTCCAAGATGATGCTGCTTTAGTTTCAGCTCTTGGTGGTGCATTAGCAAGTTTTGCTATAGAGATGGGGTTATCTGATATTGGTGCAACAAATGCTAATTATTCCAAATTCCAGAATGGAGTTTTGATATCTAAATGGTTAGAAATAGGAAATTATAAGCCCTCGTTAATGATAGCTATAAGGGATTTTGGTGATTTAGAACAATATCATCACATGTTTCTAATTGATTATGGTTTACTCCTAGCAAACAAAGTATTAAGTAAATTTGAGAAATTGTATACAGGAGGAGGACAAGTACCTCAATTGGGCGACGCTTTGAAATTAATTTCTCAAGTTGTGCATGAACTTTACAAAGACTCACCAAACACCCTAAAGGAATTTACAAAAAATATGGATGAAAGTATCTCACAAATATTAAGAGATATTTGGGAAAATCAAAGTGATCAAGGAATCCATCCACTCCCTTTTCGATCCTATATCTATGAACCAACAAAAATAGAACAGATGAAGGATGATTTTACTAACTATTTTTATAAATAAGGTGTATCAATCGATGCATTATTTCCATTGTATTATGCTGGAACCGATAATTTGCGTTTAGTTAAAAAAACAACTAGTGAATTTTTAAAGAGTAAGTCAAAAACATCTAGAACTGATATTGCGAATGAAATAAGAAAAATTATTTCCCAGCTAAGTAAGATGTCAAGTTCTCGTTCAAGACGACGAAAGCAGGAAATAGAAAGCGTTGATTTAATTAATGCAGATTTAGTTTTTGAAAAAATTCAAGTAGCAAAATTGGATTCATTAGAAAAAACACGTTCACAAATCCTAGATGAATTATTTAAAACATTATTACAAAAATTATATCAAAATTACCCTCTAAAATTTTTATCTTGTAGTGAAACTAAACTAATTGATATTGCCTTTATCAAAGAAACTTTTGAGAAAACAACAAAGTCAATTATTGACAAGTCATATTCCAATACTGAGCAAATATCTAAGCAAATTTATTCTATTCTAAGTAATATTGCTTCGAATTATACTCCTGAAGAAGTGATAAATCAAAGTGAAGAAATTCTTAACAGAGTGCAGGATCAATTCATCAAGCTCATTAAGAAAGAAGATCCATTTCTGATTTTAGCAGATAAAAATCTAAAACGCTTATTGAACATCTCATCAAAATTGGCAAAAGAAGCATTCGAGCAATTTCGTACTGCTCAAGACGAAGCTATGGCATTATGGTATATTATTCGACAAATCAATAAATCAATCTCACAATTGAAGACAACAACAATACCAAATTTAATTGAGATACATTTTCTGCAAAATCTTGTAAGACAATATCAATTTAGATCAATGCCTAAAATCGTCTATCGTTTAGTAAATGGTGTACTGAAGGATGTAAGTAGCTCTTCTCCATCAAAAAATCATATATTATCGCTTCTACAAAGAAACATAAGAAGTTTCGAAAAGGATGAACAATTCTCTATTCCGAATGGCGTTAAGGATTCTATTTTGAAACAGTTCAAATCTTCAAAAGTAACTCGAGAGAGTTTTGAAAACATTGAAGCTTTGTCTTTCTTCTCAAAAGCATTTTCGAACTCTATGGAATTAACGGTGTCCAAAATTCTTGATATGTTCTTTGGAACAAAAGACCATCCTCAACCACCCAAATTACTTTCCGAAGCAATAGAAAAAATTGTTTTTACTTCACAAGGTATATACTCATTTAGAA
>DAOUWQ010000274.1 GCA_030667035.1 Candidatus Heimdallarchaeota archaeon
ACCGTAAGAAAGGGGGACTTTTTCATAGAAGGATTATTGAAAAATTAGCTTATCTCAAACCGGTGTTATGGCCAGTAAGGCAGTTTGAGACTAGTTATACAAAAGACAACGCATTAATTGATGACTCAACCAAAACTCGTACACAAAGTAATTTTATGTTAGGAAAGTTTTCTTTGCCTTTTACCCAGAAACTTTTGTTGCATGCAGGTGGAAGAAAAGCATTATCGTTAATATTTTCAAAGGAAAATAAAGGACTACTACAACTCATAGGAGACTATACTACGAGTGTTCCTGCTATACAGTTTATAGATCCAAGTGTTGTTTATACTAGTTTGTATGAAGTATATATTCAACATCATGATAAGTTAGTATTAGATTTAGAAAAAACCAAAGAAGAAGTTCAACCATTATTTACAGAAGCTGATGCCCTTCAGCAAAAAGCAGAAATTGCTCAAAAAAACGCTGATATATATTCCTCCCATAAATCAGCACCCGAATATAAAGAATACAGACAGCAAGCATCTGATTTTAAAAATCAAGCAAGAAAATTAAGAAAGGAAGCAAATGGTAAGATCGCTACGCAGAATAGTATTGTGGAGAAATTCAAAAGGCAATGGTTTCTTGGAAAAAGAAATGCATTGAAAATTAAGAAGGATTACAAAATAACTAGATTTGAAAATATAGATACTTTTTACCATCTATTTTGGATAGCTAGATTTGACAGTAAAAGTGGTATAAGGCATTTAATCATAAACGAAAGAGGACGGCAAGAGAAAGACCTTCAAGAGATGTTATTGGTCGATTCTCAATTTAGAGCTGAAATTGATAACATATTTAATTTTAAAGAAACAAAAAATGGTCTTGTGTGTTATTATTGTGGAGAATTGATTTCTAAAACGCAGAAAATTTGCTCAAGTTGTAAAAAGGATATCTTGAAATGTTCTGTTTGCAAATTACCTATCTCTCAAAATCAAGAAATAGGTCAATGTCCTCGCTGTGAATCTCAAGCTCATCTAACACACCTTTTTGAATGGATAAAAACACAAGGTAAATGCCCTGTTTGTTTACAGAATATTACAATAGATTCTATTGAAGATTTACAAAAGTAAAATTGTCTTCTATTTGAATCATATACCTTTTAATATGTATTTCAATCAAATTAATTTGGTGTAAAGATGTTCAAGAATTTATTTAGTAAAAAAGAAAAACCGCCAGCTTTATGTCCTTTCTGTGGAAATCAAGTTGAAAAACCAATAACAAGATACACTACTTCTGCCACAAAAATGTATACTTGCCCTCATTGCAATAAAATTCTAGGGTTCTCTGATTGGAAGTAATTTTCACATTATACGGATGTCAATGTTAATATGAAAATCTTCTTTATTTAACGAAATAACGTTTTACTTAACAATTGGTTGGACAAAAAGGGATTTAAAAAAACAAAAAAGGATTATTTATTTAAAAATCCTTTTAAGTATTATTTCATTCAATCATCAAAGAAATTCAATAAATCATTTTCTTTTGCTTCAATGAGTTTATCAGGAGTAAGATTTTTTATTCCTTTATTCTTTAGGGCTTGAATGAAATCTGCATCGATGTTATGGTCATGGAATTCGATTAACTGATCAGCGTCTAGTTTTGAATACCCTAATTCATTTATTCTTGTGATGAATTTAACATCTATACCATGATCATGTAATTCTATCATATCATCGATGTCAAATTTACCGTAGCCTGATTGTTGTAAATCAATGATAAATTGCGGAGATATACTATGACTAGCCAATTCAACTAGCTCATCTAGGTCCTTGATTTTTATTCCTGCATTTTGAAGCTTGCTAATATATTCTGGAGTAACGTCGTGGTTTGCTAATTCTACCAACTCATCGATATTTTTTATCTGAATATCACAATCTTTCAATTTCTGAATATATTCAATAGAAACATCGTTATTCGATAGTTCGACAAGATCATCAATATCTTTGATTTTTAGATCTAATTTCATCACTTGTTCAATATATTGTGGTGAAACATCATGATTTGAAAGTTCGATAAAATCTTCTATATTCTTCACTTTCAATCCTGTATCAAGAACTTTCTTGATATAGCTAATATTAACATCATGATTTTGTAGTTCCACTAAAGTATCTACTGAAATATTGGAGTATCCTAGAGATTCCAAATTTGTTATTGGACCGGTATCTACGCCACTCTTTTTCAATTCAACAAAACGGTTTGGTGAGAGATTATCATAACCCAAACTTTTCATTTCTTTTACGAAAGAATCAGTTACACTATATTTTTTCATTTTCAGAATTTGGTTTAATGGAATATCTTTTCCAAATTCCTTTCGTGCTTTTTTGATAAATTCCTTATCTACACCTGCAGTGATTAAACTTAACAAAACACTAGAAGAAAGTTCACTAAATCCAGCTTCTTCTAATTCAATGATATATTTGGCAGTTATCCCTGCACTCTGAAGTTTCACTAATTGATTAACTGAAAGATTGTGGTAACCGAGTTCTTTTAACGTAGAAATAAAGTCGGGTGTGACATCTCGTAGAGACATTTTTACTAATTGATTTGGAGATAAACCATCATAGCCTTGGTCTTTCAAATCGTCTATAAAATCGGCGTCTACATTGTGAATGCCCATCTTGATCAATTGGGATATTGGAATATCAGAATATCCACGTCTTTTCAGTTCATACAAATATTCGGGAGTAATGCCATATGTTAGAAAACTGTAGAGGTCGTCTCTGGAGAGCTTCTTATAACCATATTTGGCTATTGCTTTTGGGTAATCATTATTGAGTTCTTTCAAAATGAATTCTTTTAACTCATAGTGAGTTATACCTTCTTCATAATTAATTTCGCGTAATGCTAGCAAAAATTCTGGTTTAACATACGGTGCAATGTTAGTAGATATTTCATTAAAAATATCTATAGAAACAGTTGTGTTAGAATTAATGTCAACCAGACGTGAAATCTCAGCATCGGCTCGTTCCAATTTTTGAAGAAGTCTAAAACCTTCATCTGCAGAAACTTTTCCTTCTGCAATTTGTTCTAATATCTCTTTGCGAGTATTATTGTTCATCAGCTATACCTCTTTGTAAATTGACAAACCAACCTTGCAGAAGTACGAATGCCTTCCTTTGCGACTTTTGGTGAGATTGCATCAGAGAGGTAAGTTTCTGATGTATCGTTACCGCTAATCTCGATTAGTTGTCTGTAATTGTATTACATTTTTATGTAAATAAATGTTTTCAAATAACTGATTTGGTCTAAGAAAACCTATTATCAACTTTTTTCTAGTAGAACCTTTAGATTTCTTTGTAGCATTGGCAGATAATAATCTTGATGTTTAGCAATAGGCATTTGTAGTTTCTCACTTATTGAATCAAGCAAAGAACTGTTTTTTGTACCATTCAACAGAACCATTGTTTCATCCTCGGTGAGTTCATCCAAATGAATTGGTTTCTTCATTACATCTTTATTTACTGGACAATACATTTGGCAGTTCATACATCCAAATAAAGCACTATGAAATGGTTGATCTAACCAATCTGGAAGTTCGCCTGGATTTTCATTGTATAAGGAGATACATCTATCAACGTCTATTGGAGAATTGTCTCCGGTAATAGCTTTTGTTGGACACTTTGTAACACATATTCGACAATTTTCGCAAGCATCCATTAACTTCATATCAAAGAACTTTTCTTCTTTAAAATCGAAATCTGTAAAGAAGGCCAACAAAGCAACGAAGCTACCCATTTCATCAACATAACAAATATTGTTTCTCCCATATCGGGCTAACCCACTTCTAACAGTAATTGATTTCATATGTAAACTGCCAGTTACATGCTGAGTTTTACAATCAGTATTCTTTATTATAT
>DAOUWQ010000179.1 GCA_030667035.1 Candidatus Heimdallarchaeota archaeon
GGACATTAGATTGGAATCTTGTTCTAACTAATTATACTATGCACCTGTTTCCCTTAAATCAATTATCTCGAGAGATGACCTTAACTATTCGCTTTTTTTTGTTATGAAAACATTTAAAAGAAGGGGTGGTCTATAACATCCGTAGGGATGTTCTAAGGAATGTCTCAAAAAGGTGACTTTAACAATGTATGAAGAACCAAAAATGGAAAAATTGACAATTAACTTGCCTCCTGTGGAAATCGCACGAATAGATATTTTAGTAGAAGCAGGAATATATCCAAATAAAACAGAATTTATACGAACAGCTGTCCGGAAGACTCTAGATGAACATCAAGATTTTATCAAAGAACGCATCAGTCAATTCAAAGCTGAATTCGATCAAGAGAGCGAGAAACTCGACTCCAGCAAATATTCCACACAAATGTTTTACATGGGTGTTGGGAATTTAGGGGTAAAAAGTTTTGAAGAGGCTATGAAAGGCGGTAAAAAAATCCGTGTCACTGCTATTGGTTTACTTACAATTGGTAGAAAAGTAACGGTTGAACAGATTGAACAAACTGTAGAAAAGATTAGAGTTTATGGTGTGCTAATAGCTTCGCCCAAAGTAAAAAAAGCTCTAGCAGGAAAACGGTAAAATAATTTTGGTGATGTGACTATGAAAATTAAGAAAACAATCGGTTTGCCAGATATTACTTACAATTTGCCCTGCGTAAGAATTGAATTAAAATATAGAGAAAAAAAGTTACGAGTGATTATATCACTCCTACCATACTAAGAATGAACATTGCTTCTTGGTTGAGTGAGTATAGACTTTAACCTCACTCCTCTACTTTTCTCTTTTATTAGAAAAATTGGTGCTAATAACTAAATTTCATGTTTTTTTCTATTATTTTTGTCCCTATCAAAGCACTCTTATAGTTGACCGACAAAATTAGTACTTAGAGTTGTTGGTCTAAAATCTATCGAGGGTAAAAACCAACCGATATTACAATTACTTTAAATTGGGTGTAAAGAATAATGAAAATAATGATTGTGGAAGACGATCCACTAATTAGACAATTATATGTAGAGGTTCTATCAAAGAAAGGGTATGATGTAATTGCTGTTGCTGCAGATGGTGCAGAAGCAGTATCAATGTATAATAACCTCAACCAAAAACCAGATATTATTATTTTAGATTTCCGTTTACCACAGAAAAATGGTTTTGAGGTTTCTCAAGAAATTCTTGCAGCCAATTCTTCTGCTGAAATTCTTATGATTAGTGGTGATCCAACTTTTGATCGAAAAGCGATTATAAGTCGTGGTATCAATATTATGCAAAAACCTGTTGAGATAAACGCAATAATAAGTGAAATATCCACAATTTGCGGTTAATCATAAAAAATTACCGAAAAACATTTCTCCAAAAGAACCTAATAGTATAGATTATTTACTAATCTAGAATTTACAATTTATGAGCGGTTCTTTGGGGAAAATAAAATGAATGTTCTTGTACTATGTTTTCTAGTTATCTCATCTCTTCTACTTCTAGTTTTAGTTGTCATTTCGCTATCCTTTTTAGGGTTATACATCTCAGAATTAGGTTTGTGGTTTTCCTGGATGCCTTTTGGTTTAGGAATCGCTTCTATACCATTTCTGATACAATTCTCTGCAGAACCGCAACCAAGTGTAAATTTCTTTTTGCTATTAGTAAGTGTGATATTTAATATCGGCACATTTGTTAGATTGATTACACCCTTTCTAATGATATATCGGACAAATAGAGAATTCAAAGCGGAAATGAAGCAATCATTTGGAACAGACTATTTATTGTATATTGCTCCTACAATTAGATCTCGCTTTTTCAAGAATGTTCAGTTTCGATTGAAGCACTATTTCTGTGGTATACGAGAAAAAAATCTTCACAAGAATATTGAGATACAGGAAGACATCATTTACCGGACAGTAGGAGATGAGGAAATAAAATTAGATGTCTACTATCCAAGAAAAGATGGCACATATCCGATTATTGTTTTCATTCATGGTGGTGGATGGATGAGAGGTTCGAAAGATGTAGGTACGAATGAAAAGGTTGCAAAGTTGTTAGCAACTTATGGTTATACTGTCTTCAATATAGATTATCGGTTATCTCCTTCAGAACCTCTGACTCATAATATAAAGAAACCACATGAACATCCAACTATTCTCGAAATGGTTTCAGATGTCAAGTCAGCAATTTCGTTTGCGTTGAAAAATGGCAATCAATACAAAGGTGATACTGAGAACATTTTTCTGTTTGGTCGGTCCGCTGGTGCACATTTAGCTCTTCTAACAGCATTTAGTTTTGATGAGGATTTTTTCGAAGAGGATCAAGATAATTTCTCTTTAGATAATTCTCCGATAACAGGTGTGATAGCATTCTATCCTATAACCGATATGGAAGATTTAGATGAATTCTATGATGAGCTAAATCCTCTGAGGTTAGCTCTTGTGAGAGGTATAGGTGGAACACCCGAAGAAAAATGCAACCTCTACGAATTGTTTTCTCCAATAAAATATGTAACCGAAGATACAGCATCCAAGCTTCCTCCCGTTTTTCTTGCAGCAGGGAAATATGATCGAATTGTCGATGTCTACCAATCAGAGGAATTATCTGATGAGCTATCTAAATTATCCATTCCAAATGTGTTTCTTGAGCTTCCTTGGGCAAATCATGCATTTGATTTACTGCTTTCTGGACCTGGAGGGCAATTAGTGATAAAATATATGACCCAATTTTTAGTTTGGTGCATCTCGAGAAAGAATATGCAAGAAATTGAAGCAATGGCTAATGAAGCAGGGTTAAAAAATATCTTTTCTATTGCGAAGATGAAATCGCTTCAGCAATCGAAGAAAAGAAAATCAGATAAAAGATAGATTAAACAATCTATAGTGGTCGAATCGAATTTTATTGATTAGGTTCTCCTACCATCAAAATCAAGTAGAGTTATTATCAGATTTATGAAGTCCTATATAGTACTTAATACCATAATAGTACTATTGGGTTGGGCAAAATATTTGATAACACAAGCAATAATACTCTTGGCGATTGCAATAGTTTTTTTCTTAATAATGGTGCCATTTTCCTATTCCATTTTTGGCATTTGGTTATCAGAAGTAGGTTTCTGGATTGCTTGGGTCCCTCTTGGAATGATTGCTTATGAAGCATATCAAATAGTTACAATAGAATCTCAAACTGATTTATTGTCTATTCAAGGAATATTTTTCGTTTGTATCATCTTCAATTCGATAACGGTGATAAGAATGATTATTCCATTCTTTAGAATCAAGTCTACAAATAACCGTTTATCACAAGCGATGAATCAATATCTTGGTTCTGATTATCTCCATTATATTGCTTCTTCAAATTGTGTTGGATTCGTTAGTTGTGTAAAATTCAAACTATCTTATTATTTCAATAGTTTACAACGTAAAAATTTAAACAAACGGGTAACAACAATCAGAAATTTAACTTTTCGTGTGATTGATGGAAAGGAATTGAAATTGAATGTTCATTATCCAACTGCAGAAGGAATAAATCCAGTTATTATTTTTATCCATGGCGGAGGGTGGATAATTGGTTCCAAAGACAAACCAGCAAATGAACGAATCTGCAAACTATTGGCAAGTTATGGATATACTGTATTCAATATCAACTATCGATTAATACCTCCGGAATATATTTTTTCAAAAAAATCGTTAACGTTAGAGAACCCCCAATTAATTGAATTAGTTTCAGATGTAGATAGTGCAATATCTTTTGCACGAAAAAACGCTCTAAAATATAATGGCAATCCAAATAGTTTATTTCTATTTGGACGCTCTGCAGGGGGACATTTAGCTTTGTTGAGTGCGTTTCTACCTGAAACATATGCGAAAATAGCAGGTGTTATTGCCTTTTATCCTATAACAGATCTTGAGGGATTCTATGATTTTTACCAAAAGAATCACAAGCGAAAAATGTCCTTGGCCGGAAATTCAGTTGATAATACAGATGATCATAAAATGATATACAGACTCTTCTCACCATTGAGCTATGTTAATGAAGATAATAGTGATAATATTCCACCAGTTTTCTTGGCTACAGGTGATAGAGATAGGTTAGTTAATCCAGAACAATCATTTAAATTGTTCAATCGAATGCAAGAACTAGGAATACGAAGTGTGTTATTGGATCTTCCTTGGGCAAATCACGGTTTTGATCAAGTTCTTCTTGGTCCGGGAGGGCATCTAATGTTCAAGTATGTTATTCAATTTTTAGCTTGGGTAAAAGTTCAGCAAGAGCTAGAAGATTTAGAATTTAGAGCGAAAGAACATGGCTTGGATTCAATTATCTCTCGAGAGAAAATTCACTCTATACATAGTACTGATGATACAGGAAAAACTAGAAACGAGAATATTGTGAATATTGTTTCTACAAATAAGGAACGCTATAAAAGCGAAAAGTAGTTATTCATATTAAATAAGCAAGCAATAGGACATTGGTAAAAATGGTTAACCGTTGTTGGTGGGCTGGAATCGATAAAATGTATAATGACTATCATGATATAGAATGGGGTGTTCCTGTTCATGATGATAGAATTCTATTTGAGTTTTTAACTTTAGAAGGAGCACAAGCCGGACTCAGTTGGAGAACAATACTCAAGAGAAGAGAGAATTATCGATTGGCCTTTGATAATTATGATTACAAGAAAATTGCTCAATACAGTGAGAAGAAAGTAGAAGAACTTAGAAACAATGCCGGAATCATTAGAAATAAACTAAAAATACGATCCACCATTACAAACGCAATTGCTTTTCTAGCTGTGCAAA
>DAOUWQ010000354.1 GCA_030667035.1 Candidatus Heimdallarchaeota archaeon
AAGAAATAACCAATCTTCTGGATAGTATCACATTTTGATGAGAAATATATAAAAAAAAAGAGGAAAAAATCCTCCGAGTTTTAAAGAAGAATAGTTCTGCTTAATAAATTTCAATGAATTTGTAAGCATCTTCATTGGAGCTGAAGCAATAATGAAGCTGTTGGTAAGCGCTTCGGAAAGCATTGACATCTTTAGCAACTTTTGTAGGATCTTCACGATCAATAACAACTCGGCGCATAAAGCCTGCAATAGCTTTCATTTCAGATTCCTTCATACCCAATCTGGTAATTTCAGAAGTACCCATTCTAATTCCACCTGGGTTTAGATAGTTTCTTCCTTCGAACATATCCCATGGAAGCAAGTTTCTATTAAGAATGATATCTGCTTTTTCAAGGTCTTCTTCGATATCCTTTCCCAGGCCGGATTTTTCTTGTAATGGACTAACATCAACAAGTAAAGTATGGGATTTTGTGTAACCCTTATCTTTAGCGACCACAGTAAATCCTTCAGTTTCAAGGTATTTTGCTAAAGACTGTGCATTTTTAATTACTTGCGCACCATAATCTTTTCCAAATTCTTTGATCTCGGCTAGAGCAATTGCTAATCCTGCAACATTGTGCAAATGATGATTGCTGGTCATACCTGGGAAGGTAGCTCTCTTAATTTTGTTAGTAAATTCTTCATCATCGTTCGATGAAACAACGCATCCATGTTGTGGACCAAACATTGTTTTATGTGTCGAAAAAGCCATTGCTTCTGCTCCTTCTGCTAAAGGATCTTGGAAATGTCCACAAGCAATTAAACCTGAAACATGTGCTGCATCATAAGTTACTGTTGCTCCCAAGTCTTTTGCTACTGGTGCTAGTTGCTTAACTGGGTGTGGGAATAAGAATACTGAAGCACCAAAATGTAGTAATTTTGGTTTCAATTCTTTTATTGCTTCTTCTGCTTTTTCTACATCGATGACTAGACCCTTTCTATCAAAAGGAATATATTTTACATTTAGCCCTCGAACTGCACCTGCAGTACCACCCATGTAAGCTCCTTTACTTGTATGTAATGGTCCTGTTGATATGTGCCCACCCGCTGGAATGCTTATGGACATACTAATATCTCCTGGATTAGTAAATGCCGAATAAAGAACTAAATTGGCTACTACACCAGATATTGGGCGCACATCTGCGAATTTTGCACCAAATACTTCTTTGGCGAGATCCATACAAATAAACTCTACTTCATCTAAATGCTGACATCCGGCATAAACACGCTCTCCGGGCCATCCTTCAGCATATCTGTGACTGAAATCAGATAAAGTTGCTTCTCTTACTTCCTTACTAGTAATATTTTCAGAAGCGATCAAAGGAATAGCTCGAGCGAATAAATCATGATGATCTTTCATTTTTTGACGAACTTTTTGGACTATTTCTTTACCATTCAATTTGCGTTCCTCAACAGTAATTTTCATTATTTTTTGCAAAGATTAAATTTGCAATTGTGAACAAACTAGTATATTCTCCTTAAAATTTTATCCCAAAAAACCAAAATAATACTTGCTGTTGATCCGATAGAAATGTGTCTAGTAGTAATTCTTTTTAAAACAAGATATCTAATGCCTACTAGGGAGTATCCTCTCCCAATTTACCAGAAATGAGTGGTGAGTCTATGTCTACTCAAAAAAACGATTGTCAAATTGTCTTTGAAATTTCAAATGAGATAGCTAATAAAATCGGTGGCATTTATACCGTTATTGCATCAAAAGCGGCTGAAATGCAGAGACTATTAGGTACCGGAAATTATATCGCAATTGGACTTTATAATTCATTCAAAGCACGGAATGATTTCGAAGAATTAGAACTCCCAAAAGATTTCGATGAGGCAATTACTAAAGTTAGAGCAGAAGGCATAGATGTTAAATATGGTCGATGGATAGGTGGTGGGAATGTGGAGACCTTCTTGGTCGATCCTTCATATTTGTTGGATGTTCCTCTAGTAACAGGAAAGGCGGAAAGAAAAATAGATCAAATTAAACGCTCATTGTGGGATTGGTTTCAAATTGATTCTTTATGGATGCCCGAGGTTTTTGATCCAATGGCTGCTTTCGGTTGGTCTGTTGGAGTGTTGATCACTCAATTATTGGAAACAACTCGTTTCAAGAATAAAGATATTGTCACTCACTTTCATGAATGGATTTCCGGTCCTGGATTGCTTTATCTTAAACATAACAAAGTCAAAGTTGCAACTGTTTTTATGACTCATGCGACTCAATTGGGTCGGAACATTGCCATGGGTGAAGAAGATATCAATGAAGTTGTAGATAATTTTTTGGCAAAAGGAGAAACAATTCCTCCACAAAAAGCATATCAGTATCATGTTGAAGGAACACACCAGCTAGAAGTCATTTGTGCAAAAGAAGCCGATTTACTAATCACAGTCTCTGAAGCCGTAGCTCGAGAAGCTGAATGTATCCTTGGTCGAAAACCTGATTTTGTAATACCAAATGGTATCAATTTTGAAAAATTAGCTCGAAAAGAAGAGTTAGTTGAGAAAAATCAATTATCTCGAGTGAAGATAAGACGATTTGTAGAAGCTTATTTCAGCCCATATTATCACCTTGATTTTGATAATTTATTAATAGTTCACATATCTGGTCGATATGAATTTCATAACAAGGGAATTGATACTTTCTTAGCTGCTCTGAAAAAAGTAAATGAGCGATTGCAGTCTAGTAACAAAAACACTCGGCAGGTCCTAGCTTTCATTTGGGTTCCCGCTCCGGTTGCAGGTATTAAACCCGTCGTAGAAAAAACAATTGCTATAGCTAAAAACCAGAGAGCAATACTGCGAGAACCAATGATTAGAATTGAGGAATGGTTATCGCTTTCAAGTACTGTAGATAAGAAAAAATTAGAAGAAAAAACACTAAAGGATTTTCTGGAAACAGAGGAAATAAATCAGTTGCTCAATTTGGATCAAGAAATAAAGGATATGTGCAAAGAGGCGTGTGAATCTCCCCCCGTTTGTCCATACAAATTGAATGAAAAAGATACAATCTTACAAACATTGATTCAACATAACTTGCTACATAACGAAGGCGATGATGTTAAAGTTGTATTTTATCCAACTTATTTATCCAAACGAGATAAACTTCTTGAATTGGATTATTACGATGCTGTTGTAGGGTGTGATATGGGAATTTATCCCTCAGTCTACGAACCTTTTGGATTGACTCCTTTAGAAGCACTTGCACTCGGAGTACCCGCAGTTACGA
>DAOUWQ010000244.1 GCA_030667035.1 Candidatus Heimdallarchaeota archaeon
AAAAATAACCTACTACAACACACACAATACCTTGAGGGATTGTAATAACTACATCAAACATCATCTGATTACTGCTCATTGGCAGAGCGTCACCCACATACTGACTATCTGGAAATTCTTGATCTTCATCTCCCATAACAAGGTCATTGAACGCATCTCTTGTTCCAGAACCTTCTTCTCTAACTACTACTTGAATTTCACCTGATAAACCTACATCCGGTAAAGCTGTATCATCCCAACTAGAAATTGTACCGTTAAAAATTGCCTTGATTAAATCTACACTAAGGTCTAAAGTACTAGTGGCTTCATCATTAATAATAAGCGCCAACCCATCTTTGGCAATTGCATATTGTCGTAACCAGATCCCTGTTTTTGTATGAGCGGTTTCATTTTCTGAAGACTTCACTGCTCGAGAAGCCATAGCAATATCACATTGTCCATTGATTAAAGTACCAATTCCCGTTCCAGAACCAGTACCAGAAACAGTGAGCTGAATACTCGGATGAGCATTCATAAAAGGAACTGCAGACAAGGTACATACTTTTTCTACTGTAGTTGAACCTTGAACATTGAGAGTATATGATTCACCACCACTCCCACCATCAAACGTAAGCCACCCTATAAAGAAACCAAATCCTATTCCCACAAAAATTAACGCAACTAAAGTGTATGTGACTTTATTTTTATATCTACCAAATGACATAGCAGTTTTTCACCAACTAATCCTATTTTTATATACCATTAAACAGTAAATTATTACTCAATTTTTGCTTTTTTGCCAGTAACAACATAATTACTCTCTTCAACAATATTGCATGCGTGGTCAGCAATTCGTTCAATGTATCTTGTTGTCAAAATAAGGCTAACACCAGCTTTTGACCATGTTGGATCTGTTTCAACAATTTTAGTGACATCATGGATAATTTCCGAATGCAATTTATCAATTTCATCATCCTTTTTTGTCCATTTCTGAATATTAAGTTCCTTCTGATTACAAAATGCTTCAATACTTTTCTTGAACATAGTAGAAGCTTTTGTAGCCAGCTTACCAATTCTTTGAATAATTTCATTGTATTGTTTTAAATTGATAAAAGCTGAACTATTAGCAATATGTACTGCATCATGAGCAGAACGGTGAATTTCATTAGAAACTTTGAGTGTGGAAAGTATAAATCGCAAATCCTTTGCAAAGGGTTGATGTAACGCGATACTATTCATGACAGTTTCATCAATAGCATTGCAATGGTCATGAACTTCCTTCAACTCTTCTTCAAGTCGTTTGAAGATAGCTACATCATCTTTAACTAAGGCAGTATTACCATCTTTAATCATTTTAATTACAAGGTTGGACAAGTCATCTAGATGTTGATTTAACTCTTTCATAATTTCCTTGAAACGAATTGTCCCGCCAAATTTCGATTTTTTTTCACTCAATTTTTTCACCTTTTGTTATAGTATTCACTTTCGTAAATTAATTAATTGATTATTATCACGCCTATCCAAATCGTCCGGAAATATATTCTTCAGTCATTTTTCGCTCAGGATTAGCAAAAATCTTCCGGGTTCTATCAAATTCAATTAACTCCCCTATATTGAAAAATGCTGTGTAATCAGACACTCGAGCAGCTTGCTGCATATTGTGTGTAACAATTACTACAGTATAATCTTGCTTTAATTTTGTAATTAAATCCTCGATTTTGGCGGTAGCATGTGGGTCAAGTGAACTACATGGTTCGTCCATTAAGAGAACTTCAGGTTCAACAGATAATGCTCGAGCAATGCACAATCGTTGTTGCTGACCTCCCGATAATGACAGTGCAGAATCTTTTAGCCGGTGATTAACTTCCTCCCACAAAGCAGCTTTTTTCAAGCTACTTTCAACAATTTCACCTAAACCTTCATGCTTAACTCCATGAACATATGGTCCATAGGCAATATTATTTTCAATTGACATAGGAAATGGATTTGGTTTCTGAAATACCATACCAATTCGTTTCCTCAGTTGAACAACATCAATATGTTCTGCATAGATATCTTGCCCATCAAGTAAAATTTTGCCAGCAATTCGTGCAATTTTAACTAAATCATTCATTCTGTTTAAATCGCGAAGAAAGGTTGATTTCCCACAACCTGATGGACCAATAATAGCTGTAACTCTGTTTTTGAAAATGGGTAAGGAAATACCCGAAAGAACTCTATTATCACCATACCAATGTGAAAGCTTAACTGACTCCATCTTTAATTCATGTGTTTTTAGTAAATCTTCTCGGACAATTTCTGGAGGATCAGTTAAATCAGCAGCTATTTTTATCGCAAGCTTTGCTTTTTCACTCTTGTCTTCGATCGCCTCAGTTCTGGAGTTGGTATCACGGGCATTTGCTGGCAAAAACATTGTCTCCACTATTCCGATGGTTCTCAGCTATTAAAATATTTATCAATTATATTCGAATTGAACAGATTAAAAAATAGAAGGGAATTTAAGAAATTTATTCCCTTTTCTTCTCATCTAAAAGATTCAAATCCTCGCCCAATATATAGTGACTGAACCAATTCAGGTTTTGATGCATAATAGCTCGATTCTCTTTTGGCTTGGTAATCGGATGACCCATACCTGGATAAACGAACATTTCAACGGGTACATTCATCTCCTTTAAACCCCGATATAGCTCTTTTGCATTTGATATTGGCACTCTTTGGTCTACTTCTCCATGCTGAATTAGCGTAGGTGTTTGAGCATTTTTGATATTGCTTATCGGAGCAGTTTTCTCATATAATTCTCTATTTCTAAATGGACTGCCAGAAAGGTATTGAGTTGTAAATTGAGGAATATCATTACTAATATGGTAAGTATACCAATCTGCAATACCTGCACCAACAGATACTGCCTTGAATCGTTTTGAATGAATACCTACAAAAGCAGAGATATATCCTCCTTGACTCCACCCCATGCAACCTATTTTGTTAGTGTCAACAATTCCTTGCTTATCAAGATAATCTATAGCGCTTTCTAAATCCCACATATCACCGATTCCAAGATTATCTTTGTTCAACTCAAGAAATGCTTGCCCTCTTCCAATGGAACCCCGATAATTTACTCTTAAAACAAGCATACCTAGATTGCTAAATTGAATTCCTGGATAATAATAAAGACTATTTCGAGGTAGAATATTTTCAGCATCAAAACTTGTAGGTCCACCATGTATGATAAAAACTAATGGATATTTTTTCTTTGGATCGAAGTCATTAGGTTTTCTAAGAACACCCTCAATTTCAGTTCCATCTTTACTTGGCCATCGTATAGTTTCGACAGTGCCAAATTGCCAGTTTTGTACTTGTTTACTAAAATTAGTTATTTGTAAGAATGCTAAATTGCTGGTTGTGATCGAATTTTGAGAAATAAAGAGCTCTTCCATTTTAGAAGAATTGAATCCCAAGAAACATAAACGACCACTCTCTGAAACATCAAAAGTATTAAACAGCGATGCAGAATAGCCCTCTAAATCTAATGTAGAAATTTCTCCTGACTCAGAAATGTGAATGATAGCTGTTTTTGTTCCATCAACATGAGAGCAAAATATTCCCTCTTTCACCCAATGCGTACGAAAAGGCGTTCTATCGAGATTACCGGTAATTTTCACCAATTTATCAGTTATTTCGTCCTTTGCTAGGAGGGATTGCCATTTATCAATATCCAATATCCACAAATCACTTTGAGTGAAGTAGAAATTATCACGCTCTCTTCTTGCGACAAGGAGTTTCTTACCATCTGGTGAAATATTAACAATAGAGCTCACTACTGGAAGTGCGATTTTAGTTAGAGCACCAAGGTATGATAAATCATCATCTTTCACTTCTTTGTCATTTTTATTCTTAGTCTCTTTTTTATCAGTGGTTTGTTTTTCGTTTTGCTTGTTGAGATAAGCATTCAATGCTTCTGTGGGGTTTGTCCTAATTTGATAATTACTCGTTTCTTGATCGTATACTTTGTCATCTCGAGATTGGCAGGTTAGATAAATTGCATCATTTTGTGGAGAAACAACATAACCCAAAATTGATAGTGGTTCTTTCAATAGCTTGGTAATTTCTATCACAGGTTTTATCAGTGATTTAGAATTATTTCCGTTCTTCTTTTTCTTTTCTTCGGAATAATTCTTCATTTTCTCGTAATCAACATAGTAAAGTGCGCTT
>DAOUWQ010000125.1 GCA_030667035.1 Candidatus Heimdallarchaeota archaeon
GAAAGCAGATACTTCATATAGCCATAAGGAGAAAATTTCAGTTGATTTCTTCGAACCGATTTTAGAAATCTAAACCTCTTAGTGCGTCTCTTGCAGGAATCAGTATATCAAATAAAGTTCTCATTCCTTTAAGGGTGATTCTATATCTAACTCCTTTCGCTTCTTCTCCTTCATTTTTCTCTTTGATTTCTTCAACTACTTCAATAAATCCTTTCATTACCATATCCTCTAAAATATCATTTAATTTATGATAATCGCCTACTGTAGAGCTACGAATTGCGTAAAAGGATAAACCTAGCTTTTTATCATCTGCTATACCATCCTCACTTTGAGATAATTTTGAGAGAATAGCAATCCATTTATCCAAGTCATCGCTTCTACGCTTCAAGAGATATCATCCTCATTTACGAACTAATGTATCATTCACCTTGTCTTTCACTCAATAATCACCCAAGATATTCATTCGGGTTCCTTATTTTCAGCGTCTTCAGTCATAAGTTTGCCAAAATTTCCTAAGGCTGTATCCATTGCTTTATCATAATTTTTAGCAATAATTTGTAATCGCTGATATTTTTGAAGTGAAGTAATGATCATATAAGTCATCATCAAACCAATTGCAATATATAATGAGATGCTTATGATTATCGAGCTAGTGTTATTTAGAAAATAGTGGATAAATAGTTCTGAATAGAATCGATATTTACTAATCATCCAAATAAAACGGAAGAAGCTAAACAATCCGGAAATAAGAACGATAATTACTAAAAAACCAAACAAATCTCTTAGTATTTTTAGTGAGCTAGATATCTCTACTTGAAATGTTTTAAAATTAACACTTCCATCTTGATCAATAATTTGCTCATTTACAAGTCGTTCTTGGACTTTCTTTTTTCTAATTAGCACCCAGACATTCAAGGCATATAATGCTGCACCTACAGCTAAAGCAATCGAGCTTGCAATAATTACTACCTTCGCTAACTGAGTATCTGGAATGTAATCGGGGTTTATGTTCACAAGAAATAGTTCTTGAACTCCTGCATATAAGAAATCGATTGAAAGTAATATACCAGCCATTAGTATTGTTCCTAAGCTAAGGCATATTGGGAATGCTACTTTATCGTAGTTTAGGCGCTTCATAGATTATGCATATATTGCTCAATATATAAAAAATTAGATAGTTCAATGTTCTTTATCGTCTTCAGAGGATTCTAAAATTTCATTTGCTAATGAAAGTTCCCTCAACGAGCCCTTTGCAATGATTGTTCGACCATAAGTAGGATATTCATAAATAATATCAATCTCTGTTAAATCAAAACGATCATACAAAACGTCTTTCAGGACATCTGCTACATACCAACTTGTTTCTATCTTTTTATCAGAACGCAAATAAATCATTTCTTGGTCAATTTCATATTCTTCAATTAACGCTTCAACTATTTCTTCTGGTATGGTATATCTTGGAGGAGTTATTATTGCTTTTACTAGCATTCCATCTTGAATTTCTTCAAATGGTTTCTTAACAATTTTAGCTGTTCTCAATAAGCGATTTCTAAATTGAACAGCATCTTTAGATAAAGAGCTACAATAGTGTAAAGTGAAATTATAGTCCGTTTCTTCTAGAATCTCCAAAGCTAATGCTTCGCTTCCTTCTACTGCAGATGAGTCTTCAGTTTTGAGTTGGAAACCTCGTTTAGTTAAATTCTTTAAATTCGCTTCTGTAGCTTCTAATTCGTTGAAATTGCAGAATTTAATAAATTCAAGACTCTCGAGATAATCCAAGAATTTTAGTGTTTTTTCTTTATTATTTGGTATAATTGGTATTTCAGCACCCACAGACCAGTTATGATATAATGCTTTTTCAATATTTTTTTCTTGCTCTCTATTTTGTGGATGGAAACGTATTTCGTCCAAACCTGCTTCACTTAGTTTTTGTAGATTTTCTTCTGTAGCAAATCTACCTGAGGTATAAAGATGAATATGGAATTTTTCTCCAAATTCCTTTTTCATATTTGTAATATATTCAGTAGTATGGTCAATAGTCTCTAAAGGGTCTCCACCTGTTATTGCAGCGCCAAGTGCATTCATATTTGTTTTTTCTAACATCACCCCAGAGAAATTAGTAATTGGCCGTTCATTCGCTAAAATAATATCCTCTCCTCGTTTGTCTTTAGTCAATGAACAATAGTAACAATTTTCACTGCATTTTCCTGAAATTAGAAAGAATAATTGAGCCCCTCTTCTGCAAAGTTTACAACCTTTTGGTAGTGTTCCTTTAATATAGGATTCGCCTTGCAATGTTCTAATTTTCTTTTTCATAGCAACCAGCCACAGGTATCACTTTTACTATTTAGCTATATTTTTGTTCTTCGTCTTACTATAGGGTCTCTGTCAACAATTTGTTTAAATATTTCTTCAATGTTCTCATCTGGAGACAATTCAATATTAAGATAAACACCAGTTCTCCCAACTTTATCTCGAGTAGTTAATACTCTAACTCGTTCTTTAACAAGTTCAACGTTAGCTCCCACCTTCTTTGCTACTATGGATTCGAACCCCATCACAGGTGATTCTTTATGACCTAGTTCAGTTGGATCTATAAGCATCAATCTTTTATCTACTCCGGGAACTCGACGATTTTCAGAAAGCTCATCTAAAGTTAGGGTACCGCCAAAACGAATGAAGTCAAATTCTCGTTCTCTTATTGAAGTTAATGGAAAGGTTATACATACCAATTCACTCAAGTAAATGTGTGCTTTTACTAAATGTTTGGGAGTAGCTTGCACAATTCGTTTTTCGTAAATGTTAAAGTTTTTTTGTTCCAGAGCTAGTTCTAATTTAAATGAAGAAATTTGAAATGGTATGAATAAATCAATATCACTTTGTTCAGAAACATCTCCACGACATATTGAACCATAAATGAGTGCTTGAATATTATTATCAGCTAATTTTTTCATAATGTCAATAGCAAGATCTCTTTTCTCCTGAAGTGTTTTCCATTGTTTTTTCGAGTACTGAATTTCAGCTATATCTGCAATTTCGGTTGTTTTCACTCCAGAACCTTTTCGTTTCATAGCTCAAACCTACAATTTTTACTGATGTGATAATGATTTTTCTACTTTCTTGTCTAAAGTAATACTTTGCCTTGATTAATATAAACACTTAGCTAAGAAAGTCTAAATGTTATATTATATTCTCCTAGAAAGTTATCACAGCTTTTTTAAAAGAATACTATCTTCAAAGATTTTGCTTACAAAAAATTGTGTGAGACTGTAAACTATGGACATCTGGTATACGTTATTGATTTTAGCAGTTGCTTGGTTCATAGTCTATATTGTTGCAAAATATCTCAAATTAGATGAGAAGTACAATTGGACAATAGGTCCTTTATTTCTATTAATGAGAACAAAACGATTTAACAATTTTATTAAAAAAGTAGCAAAGAAGTATGCCCGATTTTGGCGTTTAACTGGCAACATATCAATCTTTGTTGGTTTCGTATTAATGTTCGTTTCTCTGGGATTGTTTCTTTATACCCTTATTGATTTCTTTCTACCAAATCCAGTTCTAAATACTGGCGGAGCAGCAGTTGGTCTAATTATCCCGGGTGTAACAATCTCTTTCAAAACTTTTCTTTATCTCATCATTCCCTTAATTTTAGTAATGATTCCACATGAATTTGCACATGGTGTTGTAAGTCATGCAGATGGCGTAGAACTGAAATCAACTGGTCTTCTCTTTTTTGCAGTATTCTTTGGTGCTTTTGTTGAACCTGATGAACAAGCATTAATGAAATCTTCTGCCTTAACAAAAATGAGAACTTTTGCAGTAGGTATGTTTCCCAATTTTATTTTGGGTTTGCTTACTATTCCTGTTTTGTTATTTTCATCTAACATTCTCGCTCCGTTTTACCATAGTCCCGATGGAGTGTTGATTTTCGAAGTTGTTGACGATTCACCTGCAAGTGCAGTAGGATGGGAGAAAGGGACTGTAATGTTCGATATGAATGATACTCACTTGGCAAATGGTGAAGTTTTCTCTAATTATATAATGAACACTCATCCCAATGATCTAATTGTTGTTAATACTTCAGATGGAATTTTTGACGTTTATTTAGGAACGAACCCTCAGAATGAATCCATGGGTTTTTTGGGGGTCCAAACACTTACGTATCAAGCTCCTAAATTTGCTTTTCCTGGAAAATTCTTCCCTTTTTACTTCGCTCAGCAAACAATGTGGATGTTAGTTGTAAGCTTTGGTTCAGTCTTATTTAATGCTCTACCCATACCATTCTTACTCGATGGCGATAAATTGCTTACTTCATTTCTCTCTCATTACATGAAAAATAAAAAGGCAGCTTATGTCATTATTAGCGTCTTAAGATTTCTAGCTGTTTTATTATTCCTGGCAAATCTCATTTTGCCCCTCGTACGTTATGGTTTTGTTCCCATAGGTTAAATTAAAAAATAGGCAGAAATTTCGTCTATACGGAGAATATATCCATGTCTAAAAACCTACCAACTTGTTATTCATGCTCAAAAACAGCGATAACATATAGAAGAACAGATGGTAGATATTTTTGCAAAGATTGTTTTAGTAAATGGGTTCATGCTACAGTTAGAAAATCAATTAAACAGAAAAATATGTTTGAAAGGAATGATAGAATTATCGTTGGGTTATCAGGAGGAAAGGATAGTACTGTTCTATTAGATGTTCTTAATCGTATCGAGAAAAAATATCCATCAGAATTGATTGCTGTCTGTATTGATGAGGGAATTGATGGATATCGTGATGATGGTTTACCAATAGCTGAAATGAATGCTAAAAAATTAGATATTGAATATCATCTATTTTCGTTCAAAGAGCTCTTTGGATATACATTGGACGAGATTGTTCAACGTTCTAGAGAATTACAAAAGATATTACCATCTACTAAGAAAACAAAAAAGATCCAACATGGACCATGTTCTTATTGTGGAGTTTTCCGAAGAAAAGCAATTAATCTCGCAGCTAGAAAACTAGATGGTGATAAAGTTGCTACGGGACACAATCTTAGTGATGTTTCTCAGACGATAATGTTAAATCTTCTTCGGGGTGATTCTTCCAAGCTTATTCGTGGCGATTTTCAACCCAAAAAGGTTCATGAGTTACTCATTCCAAGGGTCAAACCTTTGCAAGCAGTAGCTGAAAGAGATGTCGTATTATATGCTTTCTATAATGATATTACTTACCACACAACAGAATGCCCTTACTCTGTAGAAGCAATGCGTTTAGATGTTCGTAATTTCTTGATTGAAATCGAGGACAAATATCCTGGATCGTTAAATTGTGTTCGTAATGGAATGGAAAAAATCAGTCAACAATGTGGCGGTAAAATTACCGCAGAAAGTACAGCTTCAAAGCCAAAACAATTGCTATTTTGTGAAAAGTGTGGTGAACCTTCAAGCAGTGCAATTTGTATAGGTTGTCAAATGATCGATGTACTATTTAATACTGATTTTAAAATAAATAAGTGAAGAGATTATTGTTTCACCATATCCCTCAGTACAGTATGTAGAATTCCGCCATTCTTATAATAGTCAATTTCAACTTCAGAATCAAGTC
>DAOUWQ010000149.1 GCA_030667035.1 Candidatus Heimdallarchaeota archaeon
AGAACCAATATCATTTTCTCCTTTCTTGACTCCACGTATTATTTCAGGCTCTCCAACAACATCACTGTAAGTAAGCTGTTTGATAGAATAAGGTAGACCAAGTCGGTCATCTTTTATTATATCTAAGAGACCCATTGCTTGGAATGCGGCTTCAATTGCTAATGGATTAGCAAATAATTCTTTTACATCCCAACTAAACTGATTATTTATTGGGATAGAACCAACAGCAGTAATTTCTTTATCAATGGTATTTATTGATTTAAGAACTTGGAATAGTGAACCATGGGGAAGAATCTGATAGATGTCTCCCTTGTTGATTAATTGCTTCTTAGCTAATTTCACCTTCGATTTTTCAGCTGCTTTTCGTGGACCAAAGATTACATTACCTTTGAAATGAAGTTTGGTATCACCAAGTTTCTTTCCATCTTTAATGAAATCGGATTCAATACAAACTTCAGGTTTTGAACCATATGATATTCGAGCTTTAAGTGTTCGAGGATTATCTTTAATGAATTTGATAGCAGAGCGAAACTCTACATTATCAAAACCACAGATCACTTTCTTTGGATAAGCAAGTTTTGCTAGCTCAGCAAATAATTCCATACCCATCACACCAGGTAAGAACGGAACAGCATCAAAACGATGATGATCGAGGTAGAGGTCAGTTGTGAGTGCGAATTCTCTTTCAGTGGTTATTGATCCATCATAATTTCGTTTAATACTACCCAACATGGGGTATGCCTTGCTATCAACAGTTACTGCTGGTAAAGGTGAATCCATTAGGACGCCTAACTTACCGGCTATAACAACTTCAGCATCTTGTCCTGATTCTAATTCATTGATGAAGGCATCTATTCCATCATTCAATTGAATAGTAGTAACTCCGGCATATTCCAGAACAGTCATTATTGAACCTCTGGTAGCCATACCTACATCTGCCCAAGCAGACCAACAAATAGATGTTGCTCGTATGCCCTTTGCTCTAAGATTCCAGCAACTCTTTGAAAGGTAATCATTAGCAGCTGAATAATCAACTTGTCCGCCATTTCCATATCGTCCTGCAACAGAGGCGAAACAAATGATGAATTGAATTTTCTTCAAATCAATGTTATTGATTAAATTATCATACCCAATCGCTTTGACATCATAAACGCTATTGAAATCAACGAGCTCTTTGTCAGCAATGAGTTTAGATACTTCTAATCCAGCACCGTGAACAATACCTGTTATTGAAGTTTTGAAGTCAGAAACAACTTTTAGTAAAGTTTTTTCCATTTTCTCAGTGTCAACAACATCAACAGAATAATACTTTGTTTTTGAACCCAAGGATACAAGTTCTTGTACTCCTTTCTGGATGGCAATAGCTTTAGCTGTCTTTGACCAAGCTCTCTCGATTTTAACAGGGGTAACTCTGTCATCTGTTTCTTTCATTTTGGCTACCATAGCATTTTTGAGCTCTGTTAATCCAGCTTCATCAAGTGCAAGTAGCTCTTTGATATTCTTTGGAATTTTCGTTCGACCAAACAATGCCAGTTGTGCTTGATATTTTTCAGCTATTTTCTTAGTGATTTCAAAGGTAATTCCTTGTGCGCCACCAGTGATAACTATTAGATCATCTTTTGTTGGTTCGAATTTCTCTGTTGCTTCTTCCAATTCTTCTACAGTTGTAATGAAGATTTGGCGTTTTCCAGCAGAATTGTATAATACTTCTACTGAACCATCACCAGAGCATAACTCATCAATTGCTTGTTTTGGTTTTTGACAGCTAACAACTTTAACCGTTCCACCAACAAACTCTCGAGCAAGTGCTTTAGTAAAACCAGTTAAAGAGCCGACAATAGGATTGGATTTTATTTGTTTCCAACCAAGGTTTTCAGATTGATTGTCTATAGCTAATACAATTGGATTCTCATTAAAGGATAAATATCGACTGCAAACGAAAAAGCTTCGAGCAACAAGATCATGTTTATTTTGATCTGTTGTTCTTGGTGTTACGAAAACAAAACCATCAACTTTTTCTTCAGGTAAAGCAGCTTGGAGTTTCTCAAGCGATTTCATTGATTTCAGGTTGATTGTTTTTATAACTTGAGCTTTTCTCTTCTCCAAAATTGCTACAATATCTTTAGTAAAGATGTTATTATCGCCAACAACAACAAATTGCTTCTGTTTGATATCTAAGCCTTTAGTCTTAATTTGAGAAGGAATTAATTGAGGTAGCATTCTTTTAGCAGGAACTTTTTCGATTGGTTTCTTAGCGGCTTGACTGTCAAGAGTCGATTTTCCTCCGGAGCCAACACGATCAGAAACATATTGAGCAATCTTTGTAATCGTTGAATAATCTTGAATACGAATTCCTTCTTCTCGAGGCAAGTCCCATTTAGATCGAAGAATACCAAATATTTCTGCTTGTTTAACAGTGTCAATACCAAGATCTTCCTCAAGATGCATATCTGCTTCTAACATATCTTGTGGATAACCAGTTTTTTCAGATACAAGGTCAATAATTGCTTTCGAAATCTCACCGATTGAAACTGAAGCTGTTC
The DNA here is from genome assembly GCA_030667035.1 of Candidatus Heimdallarchaeota archaeon. GTDB lineage: Archaea > Asgardarchaeota > Heimdallarchaeia > JABLTI01 > JABLTI01 > JABLTI01. Next base: position 2,544 of record DAOUWQ010000149.1, read on the forward strand.
CAGCTACGGTAGTAGCTCCTACGGTTGAGGGAGCTGCACCACCCATTTTTGTTGCAAGATATTCAGCTATTTTATTTACTGAATAGTAATCTTGGATTCTAACTCCTTCCTCTCTGGGTAAATCATACTGCGATCGTAACATACCAAATAATTCGGCTTGTTTAACAGTGTCAATACCAAGATCTTCCTCAAGATGCATATCCGCTTCAATCATATCTGCAGGATAGCCAGTCTTTTGGGAAAGCAACGAAGTAATCATAGTAACAATTTCACTATTCGATGCAGAAGAAACGGCTGCTCGCGGTCCTTTAGCTTGTTGTGGGGTTTTAACTACATTAGGATCCTCAGACATTCTCAATGTTTTATTAACAATCTCCATCGTAGAGCGACTGCCACCTAAAGCTGCTAACCAGCGATCATAGCCCTTGCTATCAAATCGTCCATTAGCGGTATTCAAACGGAGCAAAGATAAGGTCAATTGTGAACCAAACCCAGCAGCAAATCGCAGAGCATATTTAACATCATATTTGCCACCTTTTGAAAGATTGAGTGGACCCAATTCAGGATCAACTTCCTTGAAGTTTGCTACAGGAGGAACAATTCCTTTTTCGAGAATCTTTACTGCAACAACATCCTCAATGCCAGCTCCCATCGCGTGACCTGTGAATCCTTTGGTATTAGCAATAACGATTTTATCTAGCGAAGCACCAAAAGTTTTTCTCAGTGCATCTATTTCAGCAGAAGCACTTCCGCCTCTCGCAGGTGTATAAGTTTCATGGCTAACAAAAACTAATTGCTTTGCAATATCATCTCGAGAGATATTGAACCTCTTTTCTATTTTTGTAATGAAATTGTTCATTTGAGATGAGATGTGTTCACGATCTAATCGTGTTCCATGGAATGCTGAATTAACTATATGTGTACCCATTAAGTCAACAATTGGTTTTATTCCTCTTTCATTCATTGCTGATTCAGATTCTAAAACAAGACCAACTGCACCCATTCCGACAATCATTCCATGTCGTCTATTATCGAATGGCAAAGCAGCTTCTTTCACTTTAGCAGAAGTTGTTGCTGCACCTACAGCTAGGAAACCTGAACCAAACCATTCAAACATATTATTATTTGTAACATCATCAGCAGCAATAACAATTACTCGTTTGCACCGTCCATTTCGAATCCAATCTTCGCCAATGGCAATAGCTTGTGTTGTTGAAGAGCACGCTGCATTTACTTGTGTATTTGGACCTCTTGCACGAATGAATTGAGCAAATTGTGAATGTCCCATCGAAAGTATTTCGAATAAGAATTTACGACTGAATTGGAATTTCGAATCTTTATCACCATCTAGTGCAACTTTGTTCGTTTCAAACCACTTGGTAATTTTATCTCGAGCGATTTTAGTAGATAACTGTTGAATTAGTTCGTTGAATAGTAAAATTGTTTCTTCCTTTTTCTTTGTAGCAAATTTATCTGTTAGATAATCAGAAATAGTTGAAATCAAATTATCATAAGCAGGAAATGCAGAAGCGAAAACAATACCAGTATCATCTCTCATTGCTTCTGGTAAAACCCAGCCTTTGGATATTTCTTTTCCAACGGAAGTTTTAACTTTCTGGGGCATTAAAGGAATACCAGCGTCTCTTAGAGCTTCTATTCCAGCTGCAAATGCTAATTGGAACGTAATATCGAGAATTTCTGCATATTCTGCTTGCACACCATATTCTTTAGAAAGATCAAACTCTCCTTTTTGTGCTGCAAGTTTTATTACTTCACCAACATCAGATATTGTTTGGAATTGTGCTCCTTTAACAGCATCTTTCACTAATCGGACAATATTCTTATCGACCATCTTTTCTTTCAATTCAGCGGGGATTTTTTCTATGAAATTTTCACCGGAAAGAATTGCATCGAAATTAGACTCATCGAATACTTTACGCTTTTTACCGGGTAACCCTATTGCCACTCCAGTTATTCCTACAGCATCAGTAACGATATCCAATTTTTCTAATGCTTTTTTAGTTTCTATTGCTTTTGCGATTATATTCTTGTAAGTATCATAACCTGCTTTGAGGAACGCATTGATGGCTGGCGCTTGTAATTGTAAGTAATCGCTAAAATCATCATTTTTAGTTATCTGAGTTAAATCTCCATATACTAATGAATCAAATGGAGATTCTTTGGTAATGATTTGAGGTTTACCAATCGAAGGAGCAATTGAGGTCGTTGCCAATGCCTGCTTCTTGAAGAAACCCTTTGCTGGGTTTCTAAATTCTTCGCTATAAATCGAATCATCTTTGTTTGGAATCTTTAATGGATAACCAAAAGCACCGAGAGCAGCAACTACTTCGTTGAAATGTTGCATACCTCCTCTCTTAGGATGATTTGATGCTAGAGCAACAATATCTTTCTTATCTTCAAGAATAGATTTAGCAAAACTTGTTAGTACATATTTAGGACCAATTTCAATGAATGTCCTTACACCATATTCCTCGTACATATTTGTAATCTGCTTCATCCACTCAACAGGAGAATAAACTTGTTTACAGAGCAAGTCAATAATTTCTTGTCTGGTTTCTGGATAAATTCCTCCAGTAACATTACTCGAAAGAGCAATTGATGGTTTGCTATATGTCAGCTTCTCAAGTGATTCTCTTAGGAATTTCTCAGCAGGAGCAACAATTTCTGAATGAAATGCTGCAGAAACAGGTAAAGGTATTGCAGTAAT
>DAOUWQ010000410.1 GCA_030667035.1 Candidatus Heimdallarchaeota archaeon
AATCATCCAATAAAAGTATACCAGAATGCTCGTGTTGCTCAAATTGTTTTTCTAATGTCTAAAGAACTATCAGAAGGTTATGATGGAACCTATCAAAATGAGAAGAAATGATTCTTCTCTTCCTTTTTTTGAAATTTTACGTATATTTATATAGTTAGAGGTCTAACTCGAGTAAGAGGTCTAACCTATTCTACCTATTTATTTCACAGCAATTACAATATTTTCGACAGGAGATTATGAAGATATAGTAGAACAAACTCCTTCAAGTGCTACTGCGGAGGAGTTGATAGATAATATGCAACCTGCATTGATACAATATATAGACACCAATAAACTAACAACGACAATAGCTACACTTATGACCAATAAATTGGCTGAAATGTCATTGAAATCATAAATCAAAATAAAACAGTAATGCTTCTCTTTAAGAGAAGCTTTTTTTTTCTAATATTCCATACAACATAAACAAAAATCTAGAGGTCGCCTTCTAAAAAAAAATTTCAAAGAGTTCCTCTATTTGTATGAGTGCTCTTTTTGCAGGAAGAACTGCCAATCCAGCTTTTTTAGCTTTTATTCCTCTAAATTTCATTGCCATAGTGAAATTTTCTGAGCGAGCAATCAACAAACTTCCTTGCTCTGTTCTAATATTCATATGTCTGAAAGTATCCTCGGGATTGCCTTCAATACTTTGAAGGGCAAGTAATGTACTGATACTCTTTATGGTGTCTATTAGGAGGGCAGCAGTACCTTCGATATTTATTGAAGCCTCATGTTCGTGTACACTACAACAAGGTAATCCTTCCTCTGTTGTTAGAACAATATCTGATGCACCTGCTCTGTCCATCAAATCGCGGAGAATTTTTTCCGCCAGCTCGTGTATCGAAGCGTCTTCATTCATCCAATATACCCCAGTTTGAATAATTAAAATATTCTTTTCTTCTATTTATTAGCAGCTACCAAATAATCAAATTACTTCTTACTATAAAGACTTAATGATTAAAGCAGAAAGAATTTTTTGCTAGCAAAAAGAAAAAGGATTATTCTCACATTTGCTTACTTATCAACTAAAATAATAATGGATAAGCAAGTTCATGCAAGATATCATATTTCTTTGGATCAAAATCTACTTCGTCCAGTAATTCATTCAAGTATGTGTACTCGAATTCATTTAATGCTACTGGGAAATTTTTCTTATCAATTTCCTCTTTTTGTATAGTAAAGAAACTTAGTAATAATGGACCCAGGTATCCTGTTTCTACGTAAATTTGAACTATCCAATGGAAGTATTGCATAAGCTCTTTCAATGATGAACTTTCAATTGCTTCTGCAATGATATTATAAGAAGTCATTAAAGCTGCTCTTCTGGTGAGATAGTCTTTTGTTTTACCAACAGAAATCAGTGTTGATATTAGTTTAAGATTAGCCCAGCTCGAAAGTGCAATAATTATTGCATATTGTAAATCGTCTTTACTTTCTTTCAGAATCTTTAAGAGAATGGGAAGGGAATCATTGTGACCGACTTTTCCTATTACTTCAATTACTGCGATTTTTTTCGCCAGTGAATCTGATTTGAGTTCTATATGCAATTGTTTTATCAAATTAGTTGAAGGTTTTTTCTCGTATACTCTTGCAATAGCCATCGAACAAGCATTTCTGACATTCCAAGAGGGATCTTCTAGCCCCTCAATTAATTTATCAAATGACGCTTGTCCACCAACTTCAAGAAGAGTTAAAGCTCCTTTAACTCGATCGATTTCTTTTTCTGAAGTCAATCTTCTCTTTGCTATTCCTCTTTGAAATACTCGTTTGATAAACGCCATGATTATGTGCTCTCCTCTTGGGTGACTATTTCATCGATCAAAACACGAACTGAAGCTAGCTTTGATTGGCTCATTTTATTCAAATGGCTATAGTCAACTTCCTTGCGTATTTTAGAAGTACCATAAAGCACACCTTTTGAAACATCAGTATCTTCTTCTTTTGCTTGTGCTTCTTTTTGTGCTTTAACGAAATCCAATAATTCTTTTGAGATATCGATTGCTCGAGTATATATTGGAATATCCCATGGCGACTTTGGATTATCATCAAGTCTGCCCACCGAAAGAAGTGTTCCCACAACCATTCGGTCCAATTTTTTGAACATAATGATATCAGGAAAACCGGGTGTTGGCATTTTGAAATTTTGACGATAAAGCAAACTGTGGTTATGAAGAATTAACAATTGTTCTAAATTAATCGATTCATCATCAATTTCGAATACATAAATTGGTTTTGAATCAACTTTTACATAACCGTAAAATTGGAATGCTTTGTTACTTTCTAACCATTGGCCAACATTAACAACTTGGTGACGATTTACGTATTTAACATAGTCATCAATTTGATCCCACTCACTTTCGTAGATATTCCATGTTTTTCTCCAGTATCCGGTTGAGTCGGCGTGCCAATAGACATTAGTAGATTGAGTTCTCTCTCTAACATCCTTGATGATTTTTCTCGCTTCTGGACCTCCACCTACTTTATTAAGAAGGTCTAAATCACCTTTCATCTCAAGGACTTCTTGGATAATTTCTCTTGGTTGTTCTAATTTGTCTTCAAAAGCTCTTTTTAGTAATTCAAGAGAAAATTGGTTCATTGGTGGTCCATAAATTGGTTTGAGCAAACGTGGAAGTGTGTTGAATTTATATTCTCTTTTTTCGAGAATTTTTGCAGCTATTTCTGTATGAATATAATTTGCAAATGCTTCAGATAGAATTCCAGTAAGGTTCTTCTTCTTCACAGCTTCTGCTCGTTTGTTAAGAAAAGTAATTATTTCCAAAAGGAAATTTTGGAAAAGGGATGTTTTCCTTGAGCTCTCAGGTGGGAGATAGAAATCTTGGACGCCAAATGTTGAAAGTAAGCGTATAACTGCGACCATATCTTGGAAATAAGGTAATCCCCATCCGATATGGCG
>DAOUWQ010000342.1 GCA_030667035.1 Candidatus Heimdallarchaeota archaeon
CTAATAGATAATAGAATTATTAAAACAATCTTACTCGAAAAAAAAGATCATGAAGAACAGCTGGATGCAAAACAGCAGAAGATTAAACTGGTACGAGAAGATAGAGAAGAGTTTCTTATAAAAAACATTGACAAACTTCATTTGGATGCACTTTTACCAATAATCCTTCTACCCGGAGGAACAGTTCAAAAAGTTGTTTCAGAGATAGGTGTCAGTATGGAAAACAACGAACAAATTAAAACAATAACTGATTTAATGGTTTTGTGTCAAAAATTTACTCAACAGATAATTTCACTTTCATCAATTCCTACATATGTTCCCTCAATGAGAAGAAAATTACCAATCTATTATTTTGTTGTGAAAGCATCTAAAGATTTACGAGAAGTAAAATGGTCATTAGTGAAATTAACACAAAAGGGAACGTTAGATTTCATTGCCTGGTATTTTAATCGTCCACTTGAGAACCTGACAGTATATTTAATCGCTAATGGACCTTTCACACCAAATCACATAACACTATTTGTAAACATTATAGCATTTATAGTAGCAGGATGTTTTATTGCAGCACCATATTTAGTAACAAATCATTTATTGCTATCCAAAATTCTTCCTTGGTTAGCTTTTATTGGTCTCATAGTAGTTAATATCCTTGATGGAGTTGATGGGAAACTCGCCAGGATAAGAGATAAATTAACACTTCTAGGGCACCTTGAGCATAGTTTTGATCAACTCTATGAACAAACAGTCTATTTTGCAGCAATGTGGTATTGTTTGAATATAACTAAGCAAAATCTCATCCCATGGATTTTCTTAATAATTGCTTTCTTAATAATTGATACTTTCAGTAGGCATGTCTCAATGCAATACTATATTGTAATGAAAATTTCCTTAGCTGATAGTGGGAGATTAGATAGAATTTTCAGGAGAATAGATGGAAGAAGAAATACTTATACTATTCATTTTCTAATTTTCTTACTAATTCCTTGGAAGCAATATCTCATAGTTTCCATGTTAGTGCACGCAACAATTACTGGAATAATCTATGCAAGCAGAGCAATATATCATTTAAACAGAGCTGATAAATAGAATGAATGGTCAGAAAACGGACATATTATTTATATTGTCGAGTCATGTTGAGAGCAAGCCTCTTTTTCAGCTTAATATTTTTATAGGTTGAAGAGTATCAATAAGAAATAATAGTGCAAATTGAGTGTATATTATGACACATAAAGTTCTTCGTTTTCTTTGGATGTTGTTCATTGGTTGGTGGGCATCAATCATCTGGTTTTTAATTGGTTATTTGCTTATTGCACTAGTTGTTACTAGACAAGCTGGTTTTTGGATCTTTCAAAGGATGGGTGTTGTTTTCTCACTGCAAGAACCTTTAGAAAGAGAAATAATTTTCCACAAAAAAGTCGCCACCTACATTTGGTTTTACCTTGTAGGATGGTTTACAGGACCTGGTGCAATATTAATAGCGTTATGTGTTTCGCTATTAATTACAACATTTAAAATTAGTGAACAAATGGTTGCTGGCATAGATGTAGTTGTCATTGCCGATTAATTGTTTAATATAAGAGTAACAAATACTAACTTAGAAATTAGTGCGAAGGAAAATAAATGACTAAAACGAGAATAAGACTTTTAGCACGATTTTAATTACAGCAGAAAAATAAAAAGATATGCTGTTAAATACAGCAGGTTTTAAACTAACAAAAAAAGTTCCTTTTTCCAAAGAATTAGACAGTTTAATTTACATTTTGGAACATTTCTTCCACAAAATGAAAAGGGTTCAACTTATTCACGAAACAAAAAAATGATTTAGGTGGAAAGAGTTTTTTCTTTCCCACCGAATTTTTACTTAATTAATTTTTTATGCTTTCTTTCTCACAATAACTGCAATAATAATTGCTATTAGACTTGCAGATACTACACCAATTCCTAGAAAGATTAAGTCTTCGACAAGAGCAGATACACCTGGAATCAAACCTTCATAAGGAGTTGTCTGATTTGTTGCTGGAGGAGTGGTTTCTGGAGGTGGTTCTACTACATCTAATTCGCCAGGGATTATTCTGTATAAACGTCCACTATCCATTGCAGTTGATATAATTAGAAATTCACCATCAAATGTCAAACCATACTCAGCCGTAGTAATAGGTGCTTGAAGAGTAATAGTGGAATTACCAATTTCTCCTGATGTAGTATTTATGTATTTGACAGTGTGGTCAGCTTGAGATACTGCCCAAAGGACATTTCTTGTATAATCAAATGTAATACCATAAAAAGTACCAATAGCAAATTCTGTAACTATTGACATATCTATTGGATCTAGTTTGTAGAGAATACCATCAATACCCATAGCCCAAACGTAATCACCATCAAAAGCGAGAGAACGAACCATAACATCTAAAGCTGAATGATTGACAAGCATTGTACCATCCAACGCGAATGTATACAGATTATAAGGCGCATCCTTTGAAGACGCTAACACGAAGTTATCATACATAACCGTTAATCCAACAGGATTGATTGGAGTACTCCAACCGGCAACATATCCAAACGTTGCAGAAGAATATGAATAAATATAATTTGTACCGTTTTCAGTCAAATAGATATACTCGCCATCAAAAGCTGCATCCATAGTGTTTGTCATTAAATTATAACTTCCAGTCCAAATTTCACCTGGTTCAGTAGGTATTTTTGTGAAGGATATTTCAAAAGGATCCGACATATCGATATATCTACTTTGCATAAAATGAGTGCCATTATTAGTGATACCTGAATCATAATGATATGGACTTACATATCTATGAACAAGATTTCCAGTATTTGAATCATAAGCACTAACTCGATCAAAACCATATTCACAAAGCCAGAGTTTATCATCATAATAAGTCATATCATGAGGTATATAGCTAAGTGTAATATTTTTAGATATTAAACCATTTACAGGATTTATTCGTAAGAGGCTATTAGGAGACCATTGATGAGCCCAAAGATAATTGCCGTCCCAAGCTAAAGCGCCTAATAAATTTGAACCAATTGGTATATGAATTCTTGATATTTCATTACCAGAAGTATCCCATTTGATAATTGTTCCATTTGGAGGACTAGCAGTCCACACAGAAGTATAAAGGTTAGTTCCATCTGTACAAATACCATATGCTGTGATTGGTACGGATATATTTGCCGTACTTACACCAGTATCAGCATCAAAAGCAAAGATTTCACCATAACTAAAATCGATTCCATAGAAAGTTCCATCCAGATAATCAAAAGAATACAAACCTGCATGTGTTTCAAATGAAGAATCAATTTCTCCAAGTTGAGTTGGTTGGAGATC
>DAOUWQ010000164.1 GCA_030667035.1 Candidatus Heimdallarchaeota archaeon
TCGGACCCCACATAGCAAGTCCTGCTAAGAAAAGAAAAAGGCTTTGTATATCTCGATATTCAGGAACAAAAGTATTACTTACAACTAACACAATTATTATGCCTATCACAATAGTAAACCAGATGGCGGAAAAAACAACGAAAGCGGCATAGCGTTGGGTTAGTCGAACCTTCTTTTCAGAGTTAAAAATTTCATTTGACGCGAATGAATGCTCCTTTTCCAAAAACTTATCTCCAAGGTAAAATATTCCATTGATATATTTAAACGTGTTTTATTCAAGAAATGATTTATTTTGAAATTAACTATCTAGCCTATAGTATTACTCTTCTTCTCCTCGAATAACCCAGTTATAGTTAAACATACTATGTTCTCCTTTGGGTTCAATTGTGAAACCTTCAACGATGCTCTGTATAAACTCTCTAAATTTTGCCTCGTCCTTTTCTCCACGAAACGCATAACGCAATTTTTTTGGGAATTTAATAGAAATCAATTGGACCTCACCCTCTAAAGGTGTTACCTGAAAGGTCAATGTTCTTTCAAAATGGAAACTAACGGTTCCATCATTATCGCGTAAATTCTCCTTTTTATATCTAAGAGAACAAGAACGAATATTTTCCCATTTGTAAATAACTCTCTTGCTTAACCTGCTGATTTTTATCCCATCAGAACTCAGAACGACCATATTCCATTCGAAGGGAAGAGTCGCTAAAGCTAAAAGAGCCCAAATACCAAATAACCCTCCAATAAGGTAAATGATTTCTATCATGTCTAAGCTTGCGAATACATATGATGCACTTGCGTTCAAAATAGCTGCTATGAAGATCACACCAATAACATAGGTGATGGAAACAGCAACAAATTTAGTATAACGTTGAGTTATTCGAACCTTCTTTTCAGAGCTAAAAATTTCATTTGTAGTGATCGAATTATCCATTTCCAAAAACTTTTTCTCCGAGGAAAAAAGCTTCCTTGAGATATTTAAACATGAGTATTCAAGAAAGAAATTAGAAATAACAATGGAGTGTTGTGAGTTCTATTCGCTAGCAGGTCTACTCATCAACCAATGTGGAACGTCTGTATCAAGTAAAGTAGTTTCTTTGACAACTTCAAAACCATATCTATTGTAGATCTTAACGTTGTTTTCATCCTGAGTTTCCAGTAGAGCTAATAGCTTTTCAGAGTCAATACGAGCAAGCATTGCACGCATCAGTTTACTAGCCAAACCTTTGCCCTGGAAAGAAGGGTCAATACCAATCGGTGCAAGATACCAATACTTTTCCGAAGTGTAATTATTTCGCAACTCGGTGGTATAGTGCCCAATGGCATTCATACGATTTAGTGTTTCTTTATCCACACTGAACATCAACTTCATACCACCTGCGAGCATATTCCGCCAATTGGTCATTTGGTATTGATCGCTTAGGTACCAGACAGACAAACCCTCGATGGCCGGAGAAGGAGCATAAACCTCACCATAAAGAATGCCATACGTAATTCGATAAGAAAAATAGGTTGGTAGGGTCTTTCGTCTAAAATCTTCATCCGGGAACATATATTGTGCTAACAAATCGTTCTGGAATGCACGAGAAAAAACTGCAGCAGCTTTTTTTGCGTCCTTCCTCTTTAAACGGTACAAGGTAGATAATTCAGGGTGCATACTAAATAGCGTGCCAATTAATTCTAAAAATGTTTGTTTTTAATAATCTAAGATCTTTTATTAACTAATACTTTAAATGCTTATTTTTGGGTTCATTTTGCGCATTCTTTTGGTAAAGAAATAATCACTATAGTCCCTTTTCCTTCTGCACTTTCTATAACAAGATCACCACAATATGCTTGAACTATTTTCGAGATAATTAAAAACCCGAAAGAAGAATATTCCTTTGTTGTTAATGTTTTGATTATTTTTTGCATATTTTCTTGTGATATTCCTTTGCCATTATCCCGAATGAAGATTCTATAGTCCTTTTTATCTTTCTCTGAATAGATTTCTACTTTTGTTGCAGCAGAATGTTTTACAACATTTCTTATCAAGTTATCAAAAAGTTGAGCAAATCGGATTGGATCTCCAACTATTATTGGGAGCTTCTTTACCACTACTTCTTGCTTCGATGGATCTAAATAATGCTTGCCAACCAATCTTTCAACAAGGACCTTTAGATCAATATCTGATTCTTCACCAATGAATTCACCTTTCTTTGCATAAAGAAAAAGGTTAGTAATGAACAAACTCATCTTATCAATTTGCTTGGCTAAAACAGCTCTATTTTTGTGGTCATCCATTTCATTGAGAAGTGATATCGCTTGTATCTTTCCTCGTAAATCATGAGCAATTGTCCCCGCAAATAAATCAAGCTCATCTCTCTGTTTCAATATTTGTTGCTGCTGTTGTTTCACCTTTTGTTCCATTTGCTTTCGAGAAGTAATGTCACGAGTAACACCAATAAGCCCAATGACTGCCCCTTCAGGATCACGAAGGAAGGAAAAATTAGTTTCACCCCAGATTTTGGAACCATCTTTGCAACGATTTTCCAGCTCTACTGATCTAGTTCGCTTCAAATCTCTATCAGGTAATGATTCTATTCTCATCTCATCTTCAAAGCTAAACATTGCAAGCTTAAATGAACTTGGCGTAAGGAAATCATCAAGTTTAAGCTTGAGCATCTCTTCAACGGTGTAACCTACGTATTGCTCGACAAAAGGATTGGCATAAGTAAGTTCAAAGTCCAAATTCATCGTCCAAATAAAATCAGAGGCCTTTTCAGCAAGAAGCCGGAAATTGTTCTCACTTTCCTTGAGTGCTCTTTCTGCTTTCATAGCTTCGGTTATCTCAGAATCTATACCTCGATAACCAATAAGCTTGCCTTTCTTATCGAGGATGGGAACACCACTAGATAATAACCAGATCTCGTCGCCATTCTTGTGTAAGCATCGGTTTTTTGCTCTAAAAAAAGACTTCTTATCTTTAATGATTTTAGCGGAACTCACATCCAAACCGTTTTTATCATCAGGATGAAACAAATCATAAAAATGTTTTTCGAGTATTTCTTCAACGGTATACCCAAGAATTTTTTCTACAACAGAACTGGCATAGGTATACTTGCCGTTGGAATCAATTTCCCAAATCCATTCAACAGCATTCTCTGCAATATCATTAAACCGACGCCTACTAGCAAACAATGCTTCCTCTATTTGTTTCCGTGCAAGAACATTTGCAAACAGTTCAGTAATTGAAGTGACAAAATTAATGTCCAATGATGAGATCTCTTTGGGTTTTTGGTGAACGAGGGTTAAGACTCCAATGATATCTTGGGTAGAAGTAAGGATCGGACAGGAAATAATCGAACCAACGTTCATTTCTCTAATTCGCGATTCATGAGTTTTATAAATGGCATGTTTTTGAATATCGGGGGCGAAGACTATTTCTTGAGACCGAAAAACAAAGGTAGAGATACAATTGGGGTCATCAACTGAAATAGAGGAGATTTTTTTCCTTACTTTCTTTAAACCAGCGAAAACAACCGGTTCGAGGATGTTCTCCTTTTCATTGTATAACTGGATAGTACCGTATTGAAAAGCTAAAAGATCAATCAATCCGGAAAGAACCTGTTCACATAAATCAGAAATATCAATTGCAGTAGCAGCTGCTTCGGCAATAATTTGGAATGCTTTACGTTGGCGCTCGAGCATTTCTTCAGTTTGCATCTTATCAACTGTTTTTTCAATAAAAGTAAACAGTTCGAGAAACTGAGTTTTAGGGTCTCCTCCTTTTTGCAGGTAGTAATCTCCTCCCAGATTCAAAGTTTGAATAGCTACTTCTTCGTTCCCTCGACCAGTGAACATAATAAAGGGCGTTTTATTACCAGAATTCCTTAATCGAGCAAGAAAATCCAAACCATCAATAGTGGGCATTTGGTAATCAGAAATTATTGTATCAAATGATACTTTCTTAATTAAATCCAAAGCTTCATTTGTAGATGAACTAGTAGAGAGTTCAATATTCGGGTGGAATTTTTCAATATAGGCTTTCGTTAGTGCCAAAAGCTCTTTTTCATCATCTACGAGAAGGATTCTTGTTTTGCTCAATAACCCAACACCTTCTATAAGTAAAATATCCATCTATGCTAATTATCTTTGTGATTCTGACAATATACCAACAGAAGGAAAAAAGGAATGAAAAGTAATATAGAGAAACGAAAAAAGAAAAGATGAATATACTAAATTCATCTGCGATATCTGTGTCTTACAGCAACGACAATTAACCCAAGAACAATGACTGTAGTTTAATTAAATAAGTCTAGAATTCCGCTTCTTCACTATATTCTTCTTCTTTTTCATCTTCCTCATTTTCTTCATCTTCTTCAGTCTCTTTTTCATTCTCGTCTTCAGCTAGGAGAAATTTCCATTTAGGATAAAAAGCAAATGTAATAATTATTGACAAGATAAAAATTAATCCAACGGCAAGTACTTCAATTCCAATAGCAGTTATTGGATCTATAGATCCGGTAAACGTCAGAATAACACCAGAGATTACCGATCCGACCGACACAAAAACAATTGCGGTAAAAAATATCACATAATATTTCTTGAAGAGAGAAAAGCTTAAACTCATAGGAATTGCTATAAAAAGAAAAAGGTATGATACAAAAATAAAGAAGACCCCAAGATTTGCTGGAGACAAGCTGTTATGGAAAAGATAATGAAATAGTGATGCTTGAAGAGAGAAATTGAAAGCAAAAGTCAGTGATGATTCAATAACCAGTGGTTTCCAAGATTCTTTTAAATTGCTTCTGTGTGAAATGTATGCCAAGAACAATGAAAGAAAGATAATCAAAACCCCAATACAATCAGCTATTATATAGAGATAGTTGAATGTCCGTAACATTGGATAAGTATCACTATAGAAATGAAAGAGTAACCCAAAGAATAAAACTATGAAACCTAAAGAAACGAAAAGTTGATTTTTTAACGTAAGGAATTTACCACGAGTAGACAATTGTATTAATTCCTATATAGTGAGTTTATAAAATAATTGAGCTTTAAAAATTTTGAGAATAGGAA
>DAOUWQ010000287.1 GCA_030667035.1 Candidatus Heimdallarchaeota archaeon
AAAGCAATAAAATGGGATCAGGAGTTTATGAAAGAATATTTCAAAACATGTGATTTGTTACCTCTTTGGGTAGCAGATATGGATTTTCGTGCTCCACAAGCACTTCTTGATGCTCTTAAAAAAAGGGTTGAACATGGCATCTTCGGTTATACTATTCCAGGTGAATCCTATCAAAAGGCTGTAATTGATTGGTTTCAAAGAAGGCATAATTGGACCATTGATAAAGATTGGTTGGTATTTGCTCCTGGCGTGGTTCCTGCAATCCAATTTATAATTCAAACGTTTACTATTCCTGGTGATAAAATCATCATCCAAGAACCGGTATATTATCCTTTCAAAACCAGCATTCAAGAAAATGGTCGTATTGTTCTTAACAATCAGCTAATAATCAAAAACAATCGTTATGAAATTGATTTTAAAGATTTAGAAGAAAAATGTAAAACACATCGAGTGAAATTGCTTATTCTTTGTAGTCCTCACAATCCTGTCGCTAGAGTTTGGACAAAAGAGGAGCTCACAAAATTAGGAAAGATTTGTAATAAACACAACGTCCTTGTTATTTCAGATGAGATTCACTGTGATCTAATTTTTCCTGAACATACGCACGTTCCTTATGCTACTATCTCAAAGAAATTTGCTAACAATTCTATAATCTGCACTGCGCCATCAAAAACTTTCAACATTGCTGGGTTGAAAACGAGTAACACAATAATCTCTAATAAATTGTTGAGAGAAAAACTAGCAATAACTATGCAAAATGCTTCAATACGTGCTCCTGGGATTTTCGGTGGATTAACACTTGAAACAGTTTACAATGAGTGCGAAGATTGGTTGGATGATCTTTTAGTATATCTGAAAACTAATTTTGATTTTCTTGTAAAATATATTGAAGAGAACATGCCTGGAGTGGGTGTATTTGATTTGGAAGGCACATATTTAGCATGGGTCGATTTCCGTAAATTAGATTTGGACTCAAAGAAGTTAGATGAAATTATCAAGAAGGAAGCAAAAGTTGGTTTGGATGATGGTGCAATGTTTGGTGAATCAGGTGAAGGATTTCAACGGTTTAATCTAGCTTGCCCAAAGGTGATCTTAGAGGAAGCCTTAGATAAAATTAAGACTGCATTAAATCCCTACTTCAAATAGAATTATCATTTTTCAAAACTCAAAAATGAGTAATCTGTTTTTTTGGTTACCCGTTATAGAAAGTAATAAGATTACTATTTATAATCGAATTAACTTTAGTTAGAATGTGGTATTTGGGATTTAGTTAACATGGCAAAGAAGATTTGGAGTGTACTTAATCATATAATGGGTGCTCTATTTTTACTTTTATTTCTAGGCTATTTTGGAACGTCAGTCGCTGCACTGATAATGAATAGCGATCAATTGGAATGGTGGGGTTTACTATTAAATATACTAGTTTTAATATTTGAGATGGTCGGACCATTTTATGTTATCTATTTTATGGTTCAATTGATAGATGGTATCATTCAAGCTGACAAAGTAGAGTATCAACTCGAAAAAATGAAGGATTATCCAAAAGTCGCTGTAATGATTCCTGTGAGAAATGCTCATCCAAAAATATTAAAGGATACTCTGGAAGGTTTTGTAAAACAGACTTATCCAAATTACGAAATCTGGGTTGGAGATGATAATTCAGATGAAAAGTATGCTTCAGTTTACAAAAAGCTTGCGAAGGAATTGAATGTCAATTACTTTTATGGAGATGAGCGTTCATTCAAGGCTGGAATTTTGAATAAAGTAATCGATCAAGTAGATGCGAAATATATTGCCATATTTGATGTTGACCAAATACCTAAACCAAAAATACTAGATAAATTTGTTGCTATATTGGAACAGAACCCACAATATGCTTTTGTTCAAGCCAAATTTGATTTTCGAGAAGTGAAGAATCTTCTGCATACTTGGGAAATGATTTCCTATTATCAATTAGCATGTGCACAAAGTGGGAAAATGAGAATTAATAATGTGCTCTTCCATGGATGTAATGCCTGTTTTAGAAAAGAATACTCATATCCACTACCTGAAGGAAAATTATCAGAAGATTATGACCACACCATTAATTTACTGAAAGAAGGTCATTACGGCTGTTGGTTAGAAGAAATTGGTGTCACAACTTTAGCAACAGATACTTTTGATCATAAAATTTCTCAGATGTATAGATGGACTACAGGTCAAATTGGCGCAGTCATTGATCATTGGAGAGATTTCTTAAAAAGTAAACTAAAGTTAAATCAAAAAATCGATCTTTTTATCTCCTCAACATTGACACTTGTTCTATCTTCGCTATATTTAGTAGGAGTGATATACGCCATTATCTATGGATTAAAAGTGCCTATTTTCAGAGCACTTTACCTAAATGATGTTGCAATGCTAATAGTGCCACTACTAATTTTTGGTGTTTATTGTATAATGATTACAGCTACAAGCATTTATTCAATTAAAAATAGCACTTACAAATTAAACTTCTTACAAATACTATTGTATTTACTATTCAGTTCATTTGTAGCACCAATACTATTTATTCCAACAGTTAGGGGGTTACTAAGAAAGAACAAAATTACTCCTGGGAAAACACAGTGGAATAAAAAAGTCAGATTATATCTTGTATCAACAATCTTATCTCTCTTTGGTTTAGTTTATTGCGCCTTGTCTGTTGTTTCTATTTTGGATACTTTAGGAGTAGTAAATTGGTATCCTGAGGAGAATTACTTCTATTCGATGTTTATACTAGTTGCATTTATGTTAACATTTTCACTACCATTCACATTCTTTGCTAAAAGACGCTACAAGAAAACTGAGTATTCACAAGATGAAAATGTCTATATTTAAGCTGATATTTTGATTCTTTTTGGGTAGAAGGAAAATAGAAGAGGAATAATAATTGATTATTCCTACATAAATTCTTGCAGCTGAAATGCTTCATTTGTCAATTCTTGAATTCTGGCAACAAATCTAACAGCAGGTGCGCCATCAACTATATCGTGATTGAAACTAACAGTTACATTAAGAACCTTACGAACTACAATTTGATCATCGTCTGTAACAACTGGTAATTTTACAACAGAACCTAGAAGGAACTGGGTTGAATGAGGGGTCTTCGGAATTGCCCATCCACGCATACCTTTGCCATACATTCCTAATGCAGAGACTCCAATAGTACCAAGATGTTTTTTCACTTTGAAAGGATTGGTCATAACGGTGTGCCAAATAATATTACGCATGAATTTTGGAAAAGACATAATATTTGCTTGTCTCTTCTTAACTTGTTTTTCACCTTTGCGCCGTTCTTCCCTATATTTTTGAGCAACACGAATTTCTTCTTGTATTTCTAGAAAACTTTTTTCGTTTGCTTTACGAACAATGTGATGAATAGGAATTTTATTGCCATCTGCGTCATCTTTTTCAACCATACACTTAATGTCAACATCTTCAAAAGTGATTAGTTTCTTCTTGCCCTTCCTCAAAGTTTGAATTGATTTATGCTCAGAAACTGCTTGAGCAATGCATTTCATTATCCATGCTGTGAAAGATAACGGCTCACCTTTCTTTTTATAAGCATCAAAAACTAGCATAGCTTCTGTAACATCAAGATCAAATAGTCCAACTATGTGATTATAGTATTTGGACACATCTAAAGCATCAATCATTATTTCTCTATTTTTTGGAAAGTCACCCTTCGTATAATCGCCAACCGTGAACATGGTAACCGACTAATTATTAGAAAATGGGTTAAAAAAAGCTATTGTTTAGTACAGTAAGATAT
>DAOUWQ010000385.1 GCA_030667035.1 Candidatus Heimdallarchaeota archaeon
CAGCTCATTTCTCTTTTGAACAAGGTCTTCTTTTTCAGCTATTTTCTTTGACCCTTTCCATTGATGTTCATATTTGGAGCAGCTTCCACCAAATAAGAAACGTCGACCACCAACTTCATATCGCTCGATTTGACAGTAATTTTTGCAAGATTTACAGGTAATACTTCCGAGATGTTTTAGCTCTTCCTTGGTCAAAGATTCAAGAGAAGTTGACTTTGGCATCTCTGTTATTTCATGTTGTTCGAATTTAATTTTCGCTATTAAAGCGATACCAAATGCCCCAACCAATTCAGGATTTGGGGGGATAATGATTTGTTTTCCGTTAGTTTGTGCGAAAGCATATCCTATGGAGTGATTTTTTGCAACGCCACCCTGGAAAAAGATTTTCTTTCCGACTTGTCTTGCTCCCTTAACTTTATTCAAATAATTATCAACAATCGAATAGACTAAACCAGCAACGATATTTTCTTTGCCATAATCTTCTTGCATTGCTGTGCGAATATCAGTATTAATGAAAGCCGCACAATCCGCTTTGAATCTAACTGGTTCTTTAGCTTCAATTGCTGTTTTGGAAATATCAAAAACTGTGATACCCAAATCGCCTTTTGCACTTTCTTCCAGAAATGAGCCGGTACCAGCAGAGCAAGTTGCATTCATTGCATAATCAACAGGAACACCATTCTGTAGGAGCATATATTTGGAGTCTTGTCCACCAATTTCAAAGATGGTATCGACTTCGGAATCATAAAAGACAGCTCCCTGGGAATGAGCAGAAATTTCGTTATAAATTGCCGGAGTTCCTAAATAAGCACCAACAATTGATCTTCCGGAACCTGTTACTCCAACTAATGAAACTTTCTGATTACCAACTTGAGAGATGATTTCTGTAAGACAATTCTTTGTTGCATTAATTGGATTGCCGCTAGTTCGTCCATAATATGAAGCAACAACACTTGAGTCAGAAGGATCAACTAAAACAGCTTTAGTTGTTGTAGAACCCACATCTACACCTAAATGAAAAACAGTATTTTTCTTGAAATCCTTCTTGTTCTCTATTGGTTCTACAATTGTTACTTGTTTTCCGAACTCTTTTAAGGGAGGACTTGTTGTGAAGCTTTTAGTAATGTTTAACTCGATTTCTTGGTTAACAGGATTATCACGAACCATGAGAGCAGTTCCATAAGCTTCGAAAACAGGGCTGACTTCTTTTATAACAATATTGACTTTTGGCAATTCTTCTCGCAATATTTTAATGAAGGCTTCATTTAGTGAAACACCACCGATGACCAACATACGTTTGGCATCAACACGAGATTGGATAATCATAGCTTGTACTTTACTCACCATGCTTGCAAGAACAGAAGTCAATAAATCTTCAACAAGTGCTTCTCCTCGATTCAATTTGTGAGTAATATCAGATTTACAATGAACAGAACATCTCGAAGCTATTTCGGTTTTCTTTCCCTTTAAAGCAAGTTGAATGGCTTCAGGAAGAGATAATCCTAATCTGTCAATTTGTTGGATGAAAAATTCACCACTACCTGCAGCACATTTATCATGAGACATAACGTTAGCGATATGTCCTTCATCTCCTAAAACGTAAAGAACAATGGCTTCACCACCAAGAGAAAGAACAACATCGAATTTTTCATCGAAGGAATTTAACCCACGTTCTACAGCAATAATTTCTGAAATATCACCAAAAGAACCACTAACACCATAAAAGTTGTCTTTTTTACCAATCTTTTCTTCTAAGAGAAAGTTCAGAACTTGTTTTGGATTGCCAAGATGAGGTCGCTTAAATGTAGCAACACTACCGTCATCATCAATATAGACAAGGTTCACTGAAACAGAACCTACATTAGCACCGATGTAATAGTTGGAAATATCAAACACCTATAATATTTTGAATACACTCTGATTGACTCATATGTTACTTAAAAATCTTTTTTTTAACAATGTATATTCTTGGTCTAATCGAGTTCACCAAGATTCTGGTAGAGCTTGTTTCAAGCAATAAATAATAGTTTTAAATGGTGAAGATAATAACTCAAACTATGAAAGCTGTTCAATTAATTGAAATTAGTAAAGATTTAGAGGAAAGAGAAGTTCCAAAACCGGAACCTAAAGCAAATGAAGTTTTAATCCGAATCAGGGCAGCAGGAATTTGCCATTCGGATGTTCATTATAGAGAGGGTGTTTCCCCTGTTGGGTATTTACCGATAACATTGGGACATGAAGTTGCCGGTGAAATTGAAAAAATAGGTGAAAATGTAACTGATTTTCAAAGCGGGGATCGAGTTTGTGTTAATTATATGATTACTTGTGGCAAGTGTAAATACTGTGTTCAAGGAACAGAGCAATTTTGTGTCAAAGGTAAAATGATCGGAAAAGATGTTGATGGTGGATACGCAGAATATATTGCCGTACCAACTCGAGGGATTTACAAACTACCAGACGGAGTTTCATATGAACACGCTTCAGTGATGATGTGTTCTTCAGCAACTTCGCTCCATGCATTAAGAAAAACAAGATTTCAACCAGGAGAAAACATAGCAATCTTTGGTTTAGGAGGATTGGGAATTTCTGCCCTACAGTTAGCTAAAGTTTTTGGTGCTCGAGATATTTACGCAATAGATATTGATAAGAAAAAATTACTTTACGCAGAAAAACTAGGTGCTATACCTATCAATGCAAAAGAAAACGACCCAGTGGAGAAAATAATGGAGTTAACTCTCGGAGATGGCGTAGATGTTGCATTAGAATTAATTGGGCTTCAATTAACGATGGAACAAGGAATCAAATCGTTAGCTCGATTCGGCAGATTAGGATTAGTCGGAATTACAAAACAACCATTCAATGTCGATTCTTATGATGCAATATGTAGAGAAAAAGAGATCATTGGTTGCTCTGATCATTTATTATCCGAAATACCATTCTTACTTTATTTAGCAGAACAAGGAAAACTTGACTTAAGTAATGTAGTTACAAAAACTGTCCCACTAGAAGCAGATGCTGTTAATGAAGTACAACATCGTCTTAGGAAGTTTACAGCAGAATTCAGAACGGTGATTACTCCATAAATG
>DAOUWQ010000103.1 GCA_030667035.1 Candidatus Heimdallarchaeota archaeon
TAATGGTACAAAGATTTAGACGAAAAGTCAGAAAACAACGTGGTAGTATGCACCATGGTTGGGGTATCCAAAAAGGTCATAAAAAAGCCGGCAGTAGAGGTGGCGTTGGTAAATCAGGCGGAACAACCCATCAATGGATGCATTCTATAGTTACCGGTAAAGTCTATGGTAAACAAGGCTTCGTTAGACCACCAAGAGCTTCACCTCACCCTAAAGCAATGAACATCGGCGACATTACAGATAAGCTAGATATGCTTATCGCAAAAGGCATTGCAACGAAAAAAGGCACCTAAATTACTGTAGATACCACTAAAATGGATGTAACAAAAGTCCTTAGTAAAGGATATGCCAAGAAAATGACTATAATTGCTCAATCCTTCTCAGCATCTGCTAAAGTTAAAATCGAAAAGGTAGGCGGAAAAGCAAAAATAGCATCAAAAACAAATAACTAATAATCTCCGGTATTTTCGGAGATTCAACTCTATTTTTTTCTTTTAATCCAATCTTAGTTTTTGCACTGATTTTTCTACCAAAATATTAATTGACACTTAAAAATATCAATTTTAAGTAAGAAAAAAATTACAGTAAAGCTAAAAAAGAAGTAATTTCTGAAAAGAAAAGGAAATTATCTCATTGAAAACAACAACGTGCGTGAAAAATCTTGTCCGTAGACATTAATAAATTAAAAGATGAAATCAGAAAAAAATCTAAAGTTAATCCAGAGAAATTTTACCCTGTAGACTCGTTACAAGAATTAGGGTTCAGTAGAGGAATTTGTATTCATTGTGGGAAGGCTTTCTGGGCGATTGAAGAAAGAGATTTTTGTGATGAACCTGAATGTCGTCTAAAGAGTGGTCTTATGCCATATGGTTTTATTAATGACCCACCATCAACTAAACGATTAAATTATACTGAAACTTGGAAGAACGCTTGGGTACCCATTTTTGAAAAACATGGACATACCGTTATCCCAAGATATCCTATAGTTGCACGTTGGAGAGATGACACTGAATTTGTTCAAGCTTCCGTTTATGGTTTTCAACCCCACGTTGTAAGTGGTGAAGTTGATCCACCTGCTAATCCTGTACTAATTCCTCAACCTTGTCTAAGATTCAATGACATAGACAATGTTGGCTTATCTGGAAGGCACTTGACATCCTTTGTAATGGTAGGTGAGTTAGTATTCAACAAACCAGGGAAATTCATCTATTTTATGGATGACGGAATAAAATACATTCATGATTATTTAACCACAGGTCTTGGAATAAAACCAAAAGAAGTAATTTATCACGAGGATGCTTGGGGTGGCGGAGGCAATCTTGGCAGCTCAATGGAATTCTTCATACGAGGATTAGAAGTTGGTAATCAAGTTTATATGACCTACAAAGTAGAACCAGATGGTAGCTATTCCAAATTATCTACTACAGTTATTGATATGGGTGCGGGATTAGGTCGCTCTACTTGGCTAATAAATGGCACCCCAACTCAATATGAAGTCAATTTTGATACTGTCCTTCCAAAAGTGCTCAAAAAAATAGGCTTTAAACCTGACCAAACTTTATGGGAGAAATATGCTCGATACAGTGGTGTTCTTAATTATCTCGAGACGGACGTTGCTAGTGTTTGGGTTGATGTTGCAAAATCATTGAATACTGACCCTAATATTTTGAAAGCTGAAATTCAACCAATGAAAGCTGTCTACTCAGTAATTGATCACACAAGAACTCTTCTCTGGGCAATTTCTGATGGTGCCTTACCATCAAATATTGGTGGCGGATATAATTTACGTTTCTTACTCAGAAGAGCTTGGTCTATAGTAGCTGAAAATGGTTGGGATCTTGATTTGTTTGATCTCATTGATTGGCATATGGATGACCTAAAGGATCTCTTCCCAAATTATGCTAAACATGGTGATACTGTCAAAGAAGTATTTGAAGTAGAATACAAGCGCTATAAAGCAACGAAAGAGAAAGGGATGAAAATTCTCAAAAAGAAATTGAAATCTTCAAAATCAATTTCTGTTGATGAATTAGTAACTCTCTACGATTCTAATGGCATTGTTCCTGAAATGCTTGTAGAGGTATCAAAAGAACTTGGAAAAGAAGTGAGAATCCCTGATGATTTTTACAGTAGATTACATGATATCCATGAAAAAACAAGTAGCGTAAAACCATTAGCTACACAAGGTGATTATAAAATCCCAGAAGATTTACCTGATACCTTAATTGATTATGATGATCTGAATTTTGAGGGAGAAGTTTTGTGGCAACAGGATAATCTACTTGTGCTAAAGAAGACTGGATTCTACCCAACTTCAGGAGGTCAATTGCATGACCTTGGGTCAATTGACGGTATTAATATTAAAGAAGTGAGAAAAGTAGGTGCAGTTGTTGTTCATGTTCTGGAAAAACCACGTCCAACAAAAAGGAAAAAAGTTCGCTGCACTATAGATGTCTATAGAAGAAATATTCTAATGCGTCATCATACAGCAACTCATATTATTAATGCTGCTGCGAAAGAAGTTCTGGGGTCACATGTTTGGCAAGCAGGCGCTGAGAAAACAATGGAAAAGGGTCGATTGGATATTACCCACTTTGATTCTTTGACTCGAGAGCAGATGGCTGCAATTGAGAAACGATCAAATGAGATTGTTTACTTAAATATTCCAGTAACTGTTGAAGTTTTACCTCGAGATATTGCAGAACAAAGATATGGTTTCACCATTTATCAAGGCGGAGCAATTCCTGAGAAGAATCTACGTATTGTAGCAATCGATGATATTGATATCGAATGTTGTAGTGGTACTCACACACAAAGAACTGGTGATGTAGGACCAATTGTTCTTTTGAGTTCCGAAAGAATTCAAGATGGTATTGTTCGTTTAGAATATGTTTCCGGAGAGACAGCTGTAAATGCAATACAAAGAAGAAATCAACTTGTTCACGAAACATTAGATATGTGGGGAATTGATCTTCCCGCTTTGCCTGCAACAGCCCAACGATTCTTTAATGAGTGGAAAGCACAGAAAAAAGAACTTCTCGAAGTGAAGAAAGAGAAAGCAGCACTAGAATCTGAATTGTTAGAAAAGAAAATGCTTTCAGTTGGAAAAGTAAAGATCCTTGCTGAAATGCTATCAGGAGATGTTGAATACCTCAGTCAATTAATCTTCACTCTAACTGCTAAAAATGAAGATCTCATAATATTAGTGATTGGAGAAGAATCTCTTTTCATGGCCATCGGTGCTGGAAAGAAAGCAGCAACCATTTTCTCAAGTAGCGACCTTCTAAAAGAAACATCTAAAGTGATGGATGGATCTGGTGGTGGTAAGTCAACTTTTGCTAGAGGAAGTGGAAAAGATCCCAAGAAAATACCTGATGCTATAGCAAAATTCAAACAACTTATAGAATCAGGGAAAAAAACGACTAAAAAATAAATAAAGGATAAAGTGAAAAATTTCACTTTATTTCTACTGCTTTTCCAGTTTTGGCTGCTTCAATAGCGGCCTCAATGCATTTTACTGCATCAGTTCCTTCTACATCGGATACTAATGGTTTCTTTCTGGAATCAATACAACTAAGAAAATCTTTGTCTTCGAGATAGAGAGGTTCTTGATCTTTACCAGCAGCAAGATAGTGGTTGGTAACTTCAGTAGCTCGATAAGCTCCGAGAAATTCTGAGAACGAATTGCTAAGAGAGTGTTGTGCAAGACCTTTTTCACTTATTATTGATTGTAAAATGAAATCCAAAGTGACAACATCTTGAGAGGTTTGAACAATTAGTTTTCTACGTTTTAGGTTTGGAAAAGCTCTCCAAGTTGCTCGACAATCAAAAAGGATTGGATTTGTCTCTTGACCTTTGAAACCTTCGTACTCGAAAATAGCAAAAAGCTCAACTTCATAAGGGAAACCATCGATATAGCACGCTGTAGCTGTAACTCTCTTTGGAATCTTACCAAGCAAACCATTTACTACATCTATATCGTGTACCATAAAATCATGGCCACAACCAAGATAGTTAGAATCCAAATTTTTACCGTCCAACTTCTTTGGTCCTGGTCCAACTCTTCGTCCAGTAAGATGCATGATTTTGTCTTCGGTTTTTGCTTCCTCAAGAAGTGATTTTAAAGTGACAACAACAGGATTATATCTTTCTAAATGACCTACTTGGATAATTCGATTGTGCTCTTTAGCTTTTTTGGATATGATATTGCACTCTTCAACAGTAGGAGCTAAAGGCTTTTCACACAAGATATCACAGTGTTCTAACATTTTTAGTGCTATTTGTTTGTGAATTTTAGTTGGTATGGCGAGAATCGCACCAGATAAATTTTCTTTCTCAAGCATAACGTCAAGATCATCGTATCGATTTTCTTTTGGTATTTCGTTTATATCACCGATTTGTTTCAAGCGATCTTTATCTGCATCACAGATTACTACTTTATCACAGAAATTTTCATTCTGTAATCGAACTACATTTCTGACATGGTTTTTTCCCCATTTTCCTAAACCTACAATTGCAATTGTTTTCATAGTAAGGTACCTCTGAAACTATGCAAGGTTTTCGTTAATTTCGTTTTAAAATTTTCTATACTGTAAGATAAATGAAAATAATAATATCATATTTAAGTAATTATCAAGAGAGTTCGAGTAGGATTTAATAACAAGTCAATTAGCAGAATACTATAATGAGATGGATGGATACTTTTGGAATACGAATCACCCTTTTCACCATACGAAGCAATTAAAAAAACAGAGAAATTTTTTACCGAAGAACTACTTAATGTAACGATTAAGGAAAAACCTATGGGCAAAGGAGATGCGCAAATGATCGATGTTGGCATTTCTGGAGGAAGATGGGAAATATTCTGGATGAAAGTATATGCTTCAAAAAATGCTACTGGTGGATCGATAATAACAACAAGAGGACGTTCTGGTTTACAACAATTATCATTCGCAGCAATAATATTGGTGTTTTCAGGACCTTTCTTTTATTATGCTCTATCAAGTAGTCGTTATTGGATTTTTGCCTTTCCAGTGTTGCTTTTTGCAGTGGGCTTGCTAAGTATAATAATGCCAATAATGCGTGTAAGATCCACAAACAAGCAATTAAAAGAAGTACTGACCGGATCTAGAGATGTTATTAAAGGTAGGAAAGGTTCTTCCTCAACAATAAGACTTGAATAAGAGATAAACAATAGATAATTTACTTATTCGTAAGAATAAACGGTAGCAAAAATAATAACATTCTAAATAATTGCTTATCTAAAGACAAAAATAGACGAAAAAAACCTCTTAGATAAAGATTAAATAAAGAGTAACGATATTGATAACGAAAAAAATAATGTGATAAAAATGAAAACAAAAGTTGTCGTAAAGAAGTTTTTGGGTACAGGAAGTACAATGGCAAAGCTAACCTTCTACCCTAATAGAAAATATTATACTCCAATAATGAAAGTTCGAATAGAAATCTATACTGGACGAAATAGCGAAGGCGCTTTCGATTGCAACAGTATTGCTGAAGTTTCTGAAAAAATTCAAGCATTTTACTTAGAGAAGAACGGTCATGATTTGGAAATAAGACGTTTAGCTAGGTGGTATATTGAGTATCTTGAAGCAGCCGGTCTTGAACCACCCGAACTGAATAAAATACTAAAAGATATGCAATCTAAACCATCTGAAGTGCAAGCAAGAGAAGGTCTTTCTGAAGAAGTCAAAGAAGATGACGATGACGACGATGATGACGAAGATGAAGACGATGACGAGGAAGAAGAAGACAAAGAAGAAGCTCCTGTTGAAGTGGAAGAAGTCGAAGAAGAAGCTCCTGTTGAAGTAGAAGAAGTCGAAGAAGAAGCTCCTGTTGAAGTAGAAGAAAACGAAGAGGATTTTTCTGAAGTTGAGGAAGTTCTGGCTGAAGTTGAACAATCTCTAGCTGAAGTAGAAGCTGAAAAAGTTCCTGTTGAGGAACCAGTAGAAGAAACTCCTATCGAAGAACCAGTAGCAGAAGTTTCGGTTGAAGAACTAGCA
>DAOUWQ010000061.1 GCA_030667035.1 Candidatus Heimdallarchaeota archaeon
GATTTAAATCTCTTATAGCAATAACATATTTTTTGAATTTCATTTCTACTGCTTCATCACTGAAAGCTTGTGCAGCAAATGATTGTATTGCAGTAAAAAGTCCTATTCGTATAAATGGGTCTCCAAATTGCTTTGAATCAGCATATTCACTTCTTACTATTGGTATTCCATTTACAATTAGTCCAGATTCTATTACAGCCATTTTAAACTCTATTCCTTGCTAGTGAGATTTTTTCTAATGTTTCTACAATTTATAATACTTTTCACTCTCAATATAAATTATGTCGCTTATAATATAAAGTGCACTAAAAAAAACTATAATATCAGCATTGTGATTGATGCTGATACTTCTTTTTTCTTTTACTGTAAGCTTATTTTGGTCTTTCTTTGTGGCACAACCACCAGTCATAGCATTCATAGTCTTTTGGTCTTTGTTTTGCAGTTTTGACATCACTTGCGGGTGGGATTATCACTCTATCTTTTAGCAATTCGTTCTTTGGCCAATTAGCAGGCATTGCTACGTTGTGTTTATCTGCGACTTGGAATGCTTCTAAGATACGCAATATTTCATCCATATTTCTACCAATTTCTGGTGGATAATAAATTATTGCTCGTATGATTCCTTCTGGATCAATTACAAAGACAGCTCGTACTGTGCTTGCAGATTTGTTTGGATGAACCATACCATACAATTTGCCAATTTTTCCATGATCAGCAATGATTGGAAATTCGATTTCCACTTTCATAGTATCTGCTATCCATTCTACCCACTTTATATGACTGTAGATTTGATCAATGCTTAACCCTATTAATTCAGCATTTAATTTTGTGAATTCTTTCTTTCTTTCTTGTTTGAAATGCAATGAACTCTGTTGTGCATACTGGAGTAAAATCTGCAGGATGTGAAAAAAGTACTATCCATTTTCCCATATAGTCTTCTGGAAAATTAACTTCTCCAAAAGTTGTTTTTGCATGAAAGATTGGTGCTTTATCCCCGATTAACGGTAAGTTGTAAGTTTCTTCGGTCATTAGATAATAAACCTCCAAAATAATGGTTAGTTGTACTTAGATTTAAATTAATCGTATTTCATAAGAGTATCATCTTAGAAAATTTAATTAAAGAGCAACAAAACTTTCAAAAGTAAATCGATTAGTTAAAGTCATAAATAACTATCATATAGGAGCATGCTTTAAAATGCGTTACAAAAAAGTTCTCATGGCTGCTTGGGGTCCAATAAAAGCTATCTCTATAGTTTGGATTTTCCTTATTATGATTATTGCATTTATCAATTTCATCTTTTTTGATGTAGATGGGCTCCTTTATTTCCTTTCTGGGAATAAATTTTCATTTGGAATAGTATCAATGATAATTTCGGGTGCTTTATTCCTATTTTGGTTAATTGTTTGGAATACACTCATCAAAGCCTTCTTTCAAGAGGATCTACGATATTGGGAGAGTAATAATCACAAGTTGGACGAATCTAATGGTGGACAATGACAAGATAGTTTGGTTTGAAGTTTTAACTCCCAAACAAGCGATGCTTTTCCTTGCTATTGGTCAAAAGCTACGTAAATTTGGTTTTACATGTCATTATACCACACGCGACCATGATTACATTCTAGATATTTTCAAAGCACATAAAATACAGCCAATTTCGTTTGGCTATTATGGTGGTAAATCCTTAGAGGAGAAACTTTTAGCAAGTGTCAAGAGAGTTGTTAAGCTATCTGAAAATATTATCTCTTTACCAAATAAGCCTGCAGTGGCAATATCCTTTTCTTCACCGGATGCCTCTCGAGTAGCCTTTGGTTTAGGTATTCCTTTGATTTTAATGAACGACACGGCTCATTCCAAACCCGTTGCTAAGCTTACTTTTGCTTTAGCTAATTACTTGCTAACACCATCTTGTATTCCAAAAGAAATATTCACTCAACTTGGAGCAAATCCAGAAACAATGTTCACTTACGATGGTGTTGATGAAATTGAATATATTGCCGGAGAGAATCAAGAAAAATTCTTGAAGTTAAGAGAGCAAGCAGTTGAAAAAGACAATATGTATTTGGCTTACCGTCCTGAAGAAAGTTTTGCTTCGTATATGAAAGATAAGGATAGCAAGCCCTATCTTGAAATTCTACAGCATATTATCGATCGTTATCAAGGGGAAGTAGTTGTTTTCCCAAGATATGATAGTCAACGAGAAATAATTTTAGAACATTTTGAGGGTCAAATTGAAATCCCTTCAAACGGCTTCTATTTCTTGAATTTGTTGTCAAATGCTGAGATTGTTATCACAGGCGGAGGAACAATGGCAAGAGAAGCTGCTCTTCTCGGTGTGCCCTCAATAACCTATTTTTGGCGCCATCTTGAGCCCCAGAAGTTTATTGAAGACAAAGGATTTCCAAGTTTCTCAGTTCAATCAATTGATGATACCAAGAAGTTAATTACGAAATTATGTAGCAACCCTAGAAAATACTGGATCGATACGAGTTCAAAACTACAAAAAATCCAAAAACCAAGTGAAGTATTGATTCCACTTATGAAAAAAGATCATCTTTTAAAACAATACTTTGATTAGTTCTTTGATTTATTTTTCATTTTTTTTCTTTTTGTTTTTTCCTTTTGGTTGTTTGATAAATGGATAGGGCGTTGGTCTATCGTTTCGTTTTTTATAAGCCTTCCAAAATCGTTTGATTTTTGATGGGAAAACATTATGTTTCCCTCCAACGGGTATAGCTTCTTTTTTCAGAATCATTGAAATGACATCTTGCCAATTTTTCGGTGCATTTATGAAATCCGTCCAAGCAATGCCTATTTCTTCTGTTGAATGTCCATCACTCCCTGCAATCATTGGTAAATCCAACTCTAAAGCTGCTTTTCTTGCTTTTTCATTCCATGGACCAAAAGTTATACATCCATTAATCACTTCCATTGCATCAGACTTAATATTGTATATTTCATCTTTTATCCCTAAGCGGATATAATCAAATGGATGCGCGGGAACAGCTATTCCTCCGGCTCGATGAATCTGATCGACCGTTTCTACAGGTGTTAGTCCAATCTCAAATTCCCCATCAGTTATTCCATAAGCAAGAATATGCCCCTTACAAGTGGAAATCTCTATTCCGGGTACAATAATGAGTGCTGTTTCAATGTCGAGTGCTTTGTGTACCCCACCAAAAGTGTCATGATCTGTGATTCCAATACCATCTAAACCAATTTTTTCTGCCTGTCTAATAATCTCTTCCGTGGAATCTGTTCCATCCGAATAATTGGTATGAACATGAAGATCAAAACGAACCATTTTTGTTTACCTACACTTGTTTTTCCCTATTTACTATTTCAAACTGTTCATTCGGGCACAGAAACAACTCTACCTATTAATCTAGTTTTACGTGCTTTCTCAATTTCTACTCTGTACCATTTTCCTAAATCCAAGGGTGAATTTTCTACTGAAATCAATTTATAGAATTTATTTCGTAATAAAATACTTTTATTTCTCTTATCTATTCTTAATGCTAATGCATTCCCTTGCCATCCAATCCATTTCTCATTTCGCTTTAAGGTCATTTTACTGACTAATTTTGTAATTATAACCGACCGTTCTTTGATTATTTCTGTAGGAATTTTCTCTTTGGATTTACTAGCTACTGTACCACGTCTATCGCCATATTTTGAAATATTGACAATATCAAATTGGATTTTTTCTAAGAGCTCCTTCGTTTGATTAAAATCTTCTTCAGTTTCTCCGGGCAACCCAGTAATAATGTCTGTTGAAATTGTAAAATCCTTAATTTTACGCAGCTCTTCTATTAGATACGCGTATTCTTTTACGGTATATTTTCTTTTCATTTTTGTTAGAACATTATCGCTTCCAGATTGTAAAGGTAAATGAATGAAGGAGTAAACATTTGGAAGTTTGAACATATCTTTTATTTCAGGTAAAAATTGCAGAGCATAGTCCGCATTCATCATCCCTATTCGAATCATAAAATCACTTGGTAAAGCAGCTATCGTCTTAACTATTTCTGGAAGGGATTCCTTAATGTCAATTCCATAAGAAGCTGTATCTTGAGCTGTAAGCCATATCTCACGACAATCTTCATTTAATGCAGTTCTTGCTTCATTTAAAATTAAATCAGGTGATTTTGAAACTAGAGGTCCTTTTGCTATTCTAACGATACAATAAGCACATTGACCAGTACAACCCTTGTATATCTCAATGATTCCAGTTAAATCTCTAGCTCTAACTCTTTTCGTTTCAATGGAGAATTCTTTTTTTCGCGAAATGAGTTTAAATTCTTGTTCGTTTAGAATTGCGTCTGCAGCTTGACAAATTTTATAAAAATGATCCACGCCAATTAGTGCTGCTTTAGGGATATTTACCTTACACCAATCAGACATGACTTGTGGTAAGCACCCAGCAATAATTAGTGGAAATCTGTTGGATAATTTGATAATTCGATCTTTTATTTTATTTTCAGTGGGTGCTTTCACTACACACGTATTTAAAATAATAAAATCAGCATTATCTATTTTGTCTGTTTTTTCAAAACCACGTTCTAACAACAAGTAACTCATTAATTCCGAAGCAGAGATATTTGCTGTACAACCGAATGTTTCAATGAAAAAAGCTACCAATTTGTCACCAACTACTGAATGTCATTAAGTTACTTTATTAAAGATTTCATTTCCTTTCCAAAATAAGGAAAAAATTGGGAATATTTTGTGTCATTCTGTAGTAAATAATCACCACTTTCCAGAGAATTAAAATATTAGAAATAAGTTCACTAATACGATTTCTAATGAAAGCTGAAAGAGTTTTTACAATTGGTAGTATTATCACTTTTTTTGCCTTATTTCCTGCACTGATTTATATGGAAGTAAAAGTTTTGCAAGAATTTCCTAATATTGCTTATCTGTTTATAATCGCAGATGTGCTCTTACTAGCATTCATGGGTCTAGAGATTTTTCTAGTGGTGCGTAAATGGAAAAAAGAAAAAGCTGTTGAAGAAGGAACAGAAGAGTCTACCGAAGAAAATATTGAAATAAAGAAAGAATGGGATTCTACGAAAGAAGCAAACAAAAAGTAGCTGGTCGATGGATATAATATGACAACTGAAAGAAAAAACGTTAGAATTCATGAAACGGCAATCGTTGAAGATGGGGCTAAAATTGGCGAGGGTACAAGTGTATGGCATCATGCACACGTTCGTTCAGATTCAGAACTTGGTAAAGGTTGCATTCTCGGCAAAGGTGTTTATATTGATTCAGGAGTGAAAATTGGCAACGGGGTTAAAATTCAGAATCGAGTTTCAGTGTATCATGGAGTAACCGTTGGTAATAATGTCTTTTTAGGACCTCACATGGTATTCACTAATGATCTCTATCCGCGAGCATTCAACCAAGAATGGAAAATCGTTGAAACAAAAGTAGAAGATGGAGTGTCAATAGGCGCAAATGCGGTTATTATTTGTGGCGTTACACTTGGAGAATTTTGCATGATTGGCTCTGGAAGTATTGTTACTAAAGATGTCCCACCACATGCTCTTGTTTTTGGCAACCCTGGAAAAATACGCGGATATGTTTGCAAATGTGGCTTGAAAAAATATTCTGTTGATGAAAAACCAGATGATGGAGATTACTCAAAGTTCATTTGTGAAAATTGTGAAAAAACACTCAAAGGATGGGTTAAATAACCCTTTTTTCCAATCTTTGATTTTTTAAAAATAGAAGTCCTAAACTCACATTCCTCTTGTTTTTTATAAAAAAATAAAAATAAGAAAGAGGAAGAAAAATCTAACTCTTTGATTCATGCTCAATAAGGAGTCTCAAGTTAATGATTTCTCGGTCGATATCTCGTTCAAATTTACTAATTTGATTCTTATAATCGCGGAGAATTCTGATGTAAGCATCTTTTGAAATGGCTTTTTCACGAATATATCTTATTCTCAAATCACCGATGCTTCTTTCAACACTTATTCTCTTTTCTTCACTAACTTCGATCTTTTGAATTGAATCGCGGTATTTTCTACCTTGCTCTTTAAGAGCTCGTTTGGTTGTATCAAGCGTTTTAATTGTATCACGTAGCTTGCTTTCCAAAATCTTTCTTTGTTGATCGTATTCTTTAGCTTTAACTTTCTTCTTTCGTCTGCTTTCGTCTAACTCTGTAATCCTTGTTTGAATTGCAGTCTTTTCTTCATATTTTTCTACGAAGTCTTGAATCAATTCTATTGGTACTTCATCTTTATCATCGGAAGTAATGATTACTTTCTCAATTACATCCTTTCTGAGAGTTCTTGCACCAATATAAAGTAAACATGCAAAGAAAGCAATTAATGAATAAACCAGTGGTTGAATAAAGTATGCTAAATCAGACATATAATAGCCAACACGTAGATTTATATTTTCGAATGAGGTTAGATTGGTTTTACTGAATGAGATTGTTTCTCTTTGACCAATTCGTAATAATACTGGTGTTTTAAATTGGTCGTAATCTACTGGTCTATCACCAAATAAAGCATATTGAACACTACTTCCTTGTGGGAATCTTATTGTTAGTTCGTAATTTCTCACATGGAATGGTATTGCGGGTATTCCATCATAATCTAGGATAAATTCATTCTTATCGAATTGAAGCATGTCTTCGAGTTTAAGGGAGTAATCAATATTAAAGGAAACTTTTCCGCCACCAAAAATAGGATATCTAAGATAGATATTAATTCGATTTAGTGAAACGAGTTCATTGCCAGTATTGGGTGGGAGTGAACCATACTCATCATATACTTTGACATTTTCTGCATTATCTACTCCAATATAGAGTTTTGTAAATGCAAATGATGCAAAAAATCTGGGATCAGTAAGATCCCATAAAGGATCAATAGGAATGATACCAAAATTTTCTAATTCGATTTCTTCTTGAATATGGGCATAATACCAATTATCAATTGTAATCGTCCTTTTGTAATTTATTGCTTCAATTGGTGCAGTATAAGATGTGTATGAAGCGATTTGAACTTTGTAAGTGTAATCATCTGTATTAGATTCATAAGCGTTTGAAAAATTATAAGCAGGAACACTATAGATTGGATTGAATACTACAGAAGCATCACCAATTGTTGCTAACTCATTTGGATAGATTAGTGAACTAATTATTTTACCCTCTTCAGCTTTTAGGAAAGTGGTTCTAGCAGTTTGAATGGGCAAAGAGAGAAATGGTATTCTACTTACATTCATTTTTATTCCATTGTAAAGATAAGCATCGTCAGACCAAAATATAAAAATTTCATAAGGTCGCAGATATGTTTGATGAATTTGAATTTTGTATAAAGAATCATTATTCACTGCTGGATTAAGTGCTATAATATAATAGGTGAAATTTCCATCTTGATATTCGATCTCAACATTTGTAGAATTCA
>DAOUWQ010000217.1 GCA_030667035.1 Candidatus Heimdallarchaeota archaeon
AGCATTTTATTTCAAATATGACTTTAAATAATTTTAAAGATTGCTTTTAAGCTAATACAAAGAAGTTTATTGGTGCAAAAAAGAGAAAAGGAATTATTCGTTGATTTCACCAACCAATTCTTGATGATTAATCAGTCAATTTTTCAAATCTTATCCCTAGATTTTGATTTGGTTGAATGATATCAAACAAGCTTGATATAAAGAAATCAACGATTTTTCCTTGAGGATTTCTATTAAACATTATTTTATCAAATGATCTTATGAACTCGTCTAAAGCCACAAAATAGAGAGAAAGCTCTTTACCTAGAGGATTCTTAAATATCAATGATTGATTTTTTTCCAGGATTGTAATAGTTGCATTTAATCTTTTCGAATAATAACAACCAGTATAATCTTCGATAGTTTCCTCTGTTAGTGATTCAGGTTGCTGTTTTACATATTGGCTTTTCACTTCTTCTGAAGAGATAAAGAAAAGATCAATAGTTGATTCATCATTTTCATTAATTTTGAATTCGATTTTCGGGGGAGGAGATAATTTTAAAGTACGCTTTTCTTCTAACACAAATTCTGACTCTGATATTGGATAGTAGACAACTTGTTCATATTCTCTTGTTGGTACAAAGAACAAGAGCTTCCCATTTGATTCTTCAAATGAAACGATTAGCTGAGATTTCATACTTCGATATAATCCCTCAAATCTTCGAACTTTCTCCTTTGAGAGGAGGATTATTTTATCGTTCCCTTTTTCTTGAGTGGAATCAACTTGTTCTTTTTGTTTCTCACTTTCAAATTTAATTTCTAAAACATCTGATAAAAACAAGTTAGCAATTTCTAAGCCCAAGCCAATATAATCTAAATCACCGTTATTTGTGAATAAAACTACACTCAATTTTTGATCGGGAAATCTATGAGTAACACTTGCCAATGAAGCAAATTGTCCAGCATGCATTATATGTTGTAGGTTATAATGTTTCTTAAGCATTAAACCAAATCCATAATTTGTCATATTACCATCATTCAGTTTCCCATTTTGCAATATAGTTCTGTTGATTTTGGATTTGTCGTTCCCAAGTTGATTATTATGGAAATTGATTTCCCATTTACTGAAATCTTCTAGAGTGGTTATCAAACCAGAAGCAGCAGTTATACTTTGCAAAGTCGTATAAATTTCAAACTCATTTAAGGAGGATTTTTTGTAACCAATAGCATTATTAGGTACTTTTTGACTACTGATGGTTAAGAAAAAAGTATTCTGCATTTTCAATTTTTCAAAAAGTTCTTCTTTTACAAATGAGCGAAAATCTTGCTTGGTTACAACCTCAATTATTTTTCCAAGTGTGAAATAGTTTGAGTTTGTGTAACTATATTCACTTCCTGGCTCAAATTTCAATTGCGTCTGTTGAATGATAATATTCCAAGCATCTTCATCCGTATAATGATCCAGTTCTTGGTTAACGTCATATCCAAGTTTAAAGAAAACATGTATGTATTCCTCAAGACCACTCATATGGTGAACTAGATGTTTAATTTTAATCGGCTGCTCAAATTCAGGAAAATCTGCAAGATATATTCGTACATCATCCTCAAGATTTAGCTTCCCTCTTTCTATCAACAGAGCAATACACATGCCTGTGAATTGCTTTGCTAGTGAAGCAATATAAAAAGAAGTTTTAGAGGAGAAATGACTATTTTCTGTTAAATTTGCTAAGCCATATTCGTTCTTGTAAATTATCTTTCCATCGTGAAGTACAAAAACACCACAACCAGGAGTTGAATCAGTTATTTTTGTAGAAATGAGTTTATCTATTTTCTCACTAAGAATTACATTAGTTTTCTTGTTTGACATTCTAATCAAAAGAATAATCGATTTATGATTTATAAATCGATTTCACTTTATGACCTATCAAATCGTGAGTAAAACTTATAAAAAAAAACAAGAGTTTGAATTCTCTTTCAGCTTGATTTTTATATGAATTACTTTTTAGTTACATGATAGATAGTCTTCGTATTGGTAGCAGATATAATGAACACTTCCGTATAAATATGTCAGAATATTTTTGGACTGATGATAATGGTCTCTATCAAAAAATAACTCCTAGTCCAAATCTCTTGTTCGAGGATTCTGCATTAATTATTTTTTCAAAAATAGACAAGAAAGCCTATGATTTTACAGGTGTTAAGCTTCAGAAAAGAAGCAAACGGCAGTAGCAAGAGTAACTCCTAATTTGGGTAATAAATATGGTTTTGAAGTTGAGGAGATAGTTTTCCCATCCGAAGATATCAAACCAGAACATATCTAATTTATTGAGTATTTTGTTGATGATCTTTTCATACCAAGAATGAAGATAATCAACAATTGCGGTGAATTTTACTTCCTCATTCTTGGTCATTTCTAATGCTCGTGATTTAACATCATTATGCACTTGTGAGATTTTTGACCCTTTCATAGATGTTGCAATAGTGGATTGAAACATCGTACATTTAGGACAATAATAATCACTTATTTCTTCCATAAAGTCAACTTTATTTCCACAGAATTTACAAAAATTAGTTTTATTCTTTTCAGTCAAACTATTCCCCAAGTAATTATGGAATTGTCTGTTCTTCTTTTTAAAGGTTACAAAATAAAATCAGCTAATATCGTTTGGGAGAATTATCCAAAATAAGATTTTTAGAAAAGAAATTAATGGTGTCGAAGGGGTGATTTGAACACCCGGCAACAGGATCTTCAGTCCTGCGCTCTCTTACCCAGACATCATATGATTGATGCCTTCCGGGCTAAGCTACTTCGACAACCCTTGCTTATTAAGAGTCTATAGCGACACCATTGTTCTTTTTCTGTGATTTTTTCCTTATAAAATCTTTCTATACCTTAGGATTCTAAAGGAGAGAAAATTTTCTAGTTTCAAGTTATTATTTTCATTACTTTTTCTCTAAGAATCTTTCAACTATTTGGAAAAGCTTTTATTCTTCTTTTTTTCTTTTGAAATGACGAAATCTTAATAACACTCATTAAGATTTTAAATATGGAGTTGCTCATATAATATTGAGTATATCCTAAATAGGAAGATGATTGCATCTATGTCAACATTCAATTCACATCCGATTAACCGACTTCGAAAAGCATATGGCAACATGATTGGTATTCGATTAAAAGATGGCCGAGAATTTCGAGGCTTATTAGAGGCCCAAGACCAACATATGAACATGGTTTTGACTAATGCTGTTGAATACTACAAAGGAGACAAGGTTGCTGCGTTCGGCAAAATATTCATTAGAGGTAATAATATTCTCTGGGTTCGAATTGATATCCCAGCAGAATAAGGTTATAACCCATTTTCCATTCGGCAATTTCTAATTGCTCAAAAAGATCTTCTCCATTTTTTATTCATCTAGTGAATACAAGGTAATGAAGAAATACTATTCTTTTTTTATTCTTTGTCTATCTCTTTTTTCTCTATTGTTTTTATTGGTTGCCTTGGAAACAATTGATCTCTTTTGTTCCGTTTTTTACTGTATAATTTACTTAATTCTTCTCTCCGTTCACTTTGATATTCTGCAATGAGCACTCCTAATTTCTTCTCTGTTTTCTCACCCTGGATTCTTTGCCTTTGTTCATCCCAATCTGAAATAGCTTGTTCTAATTCTTCATAGAAGGTTACAGCAATATCATCTATTTGTCTAATTGGTATTTCAAAAAGTACCGGCACATTTGCAAGAATGAATGCTTCCATTGCTTTATTTGAGATAATATTTTGTGTACAAACAACTGCTCTTACTTCTCTCTCAATAAGCATTTCAGCTGTTTTTTGCCCTCCTCCAGAAGGGTTGAGTAATAAGACAACATCGAATGGCTCAATATTCATTCTTTCAATTGTTTTTTCAATTCCTTCTCGAGAGAATTCATAAATGACTTTCATAGGAACAACAACGCGATTGGAATTCATTACTATCATTCGTTTGAGATCAGCGATGATTCCCTTCACTTTTGTTAGTTCGCTATCTAATTCTTTTACTCTTCCTCGAAGGAATTTTAGCTCATCATCTCGAGTGACAATTGCTCTGTTCCTCTTCAATTCTTGCGATTTTTTATTTGTGATCTTATCGATTCTTTTCTTCAATGATTTATTTTCATCTTTGATTTGATCGATTTCACTCAAAAGATTCTCATTCACATCATCAAGATTTTCAATCTGTGTCGTTTGTCTTGCTGACAATTCCTTTAGGGCATCGATTTTATCAGTCAAAATTTGCTCGCTTTCAGTTAATTCTTCTTCTTTCTCGAGCTTTATCTCTTGTGGTTCAACCTTAACATTTCTTCTTTTAATCTCTTCAATGGCATCTTGAATGTTCAATTCTTCTTTGATGATCATTTGTTTGACTTTATTTCGTAATGGCAATTCATCCGGTTCTGAGAGGTAATTATCTATGCGATTAAACAAGTCGCTGTATTTATTGAAAGCTTTAATGGCTCCAAAGAGGGCGTCACGTTTGTTAGAACCTTTTATTCTCGTA
>DAOUWQ010000093.1 GCA_030667035.1 Candidatus Heimdallarchaeota archaeon
AGAAGTATAGGGTTCTACAGAACTTAAAAGCATGAAAATGTCTTCTTGATTAATCTCAAAGTCTCCACGTGAATGGTAAGCTAATGGACCCATTACTTCATGCCAATAGTAGAAATGTAGATTAAACACCAAGGTGAATACCGCGAAACCGTTTAGCTGTATGTATTTAATCCTAAATAAAACCCTTTTGAATTGTGCATAATAGAGAACGTTTTTTGAAAAAATAAGCTTTACTTGAAAAAAGATTGTAGTAAACTTTCAATTCAAATTGTTAATGTTAGGTTCTCGCTTTTGGTCATTTTTGTTTCATCATTAATTAAAAGCTCTTTTTCATAAGCGCTCATCAATTTTATCATGCAACTTCGACACTCGAATAATCCTTTTGATTTCATAGTACAATATGACACCTGATCTCTTTTGGAACACCAACTGTACAAGCAATCATTACAATAATCATTAGTTTCAGCATTGTCATCTACAGAAATCTTAGAGTTAGAGTTTTTTCGAGCAATATTATTAACAACCATATTTAACCTTCCAAAAAAGCTATTTACACAAACACATTTCGTATTAGAATAGCTTTTTTCTATTTAGGAAGATTGTCTGAAGAGTAAACTGAAAGTATTCAGCTAGTTTCCTCAGAATGGGGGCAATTCGGTATTGAATCGTACAAGAAGAGTAGTCGCTGTTTTATTGAAGGATGATCAAAACCTAAAATTGTTCTTCGTTTTTGTATTTCTTCCTCAAATAATTCTTTTTCGGGGTTAGCTTTAATTGTTTTAATTAGCCCTTCAATTTCATCTTCACTTAGATACGAGTCTTTATTTTTATCCACCAGCAGCCAATCAATTGTTAGTTTATGCATATCAGTTATTATTTGTCTATTTTGAGCAAATCCATTTTCTACTGAATCTTCCCTTGCTTTCAGGAGTTTTTTGCTTGATGTTTCTGTTAGTGTTTTGATTTGTTCATCTGTTAGTGGTACGAATAAATCATCACGTATATTTTTCAAGCGTTGGCTCACGTAAATTGAAACTGCTTTTTCTCGTGAAATTTTCTTAGACATTTCTTTTGGGGGGAGAGTTTTCAAACCTTGGATGAATTCTCTTGTTAGATTATCTTTCCCTTCTAGACTGCCCAGCCACTTAAATTCTGTTCCAAAAGCTGAAATTACATCCATTCTCTTTCCCAATAAAACTAAAGCATTTATTATATGGTTCCGTCCAACGGTTTCAGCTGCATAGTAGTCTGCAACTAACTCGGACTGTCTTCTTGAAAAATTAATTAAGAGATTATTAGCTATGGTCAAAAGATAGAGGATAAATAAAATAACTAATAGATAAACAATTTTCAATGCAATATCTAATGCTACGATTGGTTTATCAGCAATTATGTGATAAATTATTGTTACTATGAAAAAAGAGTATGCTAAAAATACGAGATAATTAACCCCAAATCTAAATAAATTCACAATGCCATCAAATCGTCTTACATGACCTAATTCATGCGAAATAACTGCTTTGATTTCTCGTTCTTCAAGTATTTCTAGGACATTAGCGTCTAATACTATCCAAGATCTCCTGATAAAAGGTAATGGTAGAACATCAATAGTTAATGCATTTGGAATGCTTGTGTCAGTGAGATAAATTCTTTTGATAGATTTGATATTTTGTTCTTCTGCTAATGAATGCACCCATTGATAGATTTGTTTGGGGCTAGTTCGTAAATCTTTGAGAATATCATCATTATTTTCTCCACCTAAACCACTTTCTGTTATTAATACCAGTTCTGCTTTTCGGAATTTTCTGTATAGAACTAAATAGGATAACAGAATTTGAGCAAAAACAATTCCTAAAGCTAATAGAAATCTAATAGTATTAAAATCATCAAAAAAGAGAATTCTGAATTTTAAGAACGTGTCAGTTTGTGTAACAATATTTGATGTCGAAGCTAGGATAATATGAAATATGTTAATCGCAAAGAATAAGATATTTGATATATGCATTTTCATCTGTGTTTGAATAAATACTCTGTTGGCAAGCAAGAATTACCCTCTTCTTAGTAATATTTGGAAATAGTTGTAATATTATTGGAATACTAGACGAAGTTTTCCTCTAGTTCCTTTAATAAGTTTGGATATGCCCGAACAAATATCTTTCGCTAATTTTCGCTTCTTTTCTTTAAATATCCTGTTAATGTACTAGCACCATATTTCTTTGCAAGTTTATCCAAAGCATGATGAGCACTATTTTTAACGCTCTCAGCATAGAAAGCATTCATATTTTTTTTCGCGAGTAAAACATCTATTACAGCTTCATTACCAATTTCCCCTAAGCCATATAAGATCTGTACAATAAGAGTATTCGATTGTTTCCTTTGATGGCTAATTGCCTGATCGAGCATCTCAGTTAAAATAGGAATAGCTTCTTCCCGACCCATAGAACTTAAACTCTCTGCATAGTGAACAGTCAAGTAGTATTTCTTCTCACTATCAGTTTGTTGTAGTTGGATCTCATTATACTTGTCCTGTAATTTTTTAATTGCTTCGTTACCGATTAGTCGAGCAACTGTAGAAGAGAGAGCAAATCGGACGCTCCAGTCTTTATCCAGAAAAATTCTATCAATAAATCGCGGTACTACTTGTTTATATTTCATATAGGCAGCAACTGATGCGGCTCCTTTTCTTATTTTTGCTTTTCTGTGTTTCTCTACTAAACGCAAATAAATATCTAACCCATTACTATCTGTCTCAATTAAACTTGAAATTAGAAATCCTTTCTGTTCCCAATTAGTAAATCTATCCTCGAGAACACGAACCAGTTTATTTCGAAAAACAAAATTATGTAACATAATTATATCCTCAAATAACAATTTTCCTTAAGTATATTCTAATTTTGAAGTTAAAAATATAGTTAAACAATGCTTAATTTTATATCATTAAATTATATGGGATAGCTATCAAATTAACTATGGAGGACATCACCATTCCAGAGTCAAGCGAGAACAATCAGATAGACAACAAAGAGCAAAATACAACAATTGAGTCAACCCATGTAGAAAAATCAGAAGAAAAAATCGATCTTGCCATCGACATAAACAAATGGGGATTCGCTTTTATGTTCCTATTTGTTGGATTATTAGCATATATAATCATTAGTGGTTTTATTGGTATTTTTCCCTTTGAAAGACCAGACCC
Organism: Candidatus Heimdallarchaeota archaeon; assembly: GCA_030667035.1. Classification (GTDB taxonomy): domain Archaea; phylum Asgardarchaeota; class Heimdallarchaeia; order JABLTI01; family JABLTI01; genus JABLTI01. The sequence goes on from DAOUWQ010000093.1 coordinate 3,197, forward strand.
ACTAGGTAACGAGGTAATTGTTAAATCTGATCTAATGCTTACAATAATGTTAGTTGTTGATCTAATCTTACTTGGATTAGGTATTTATTTTGGATGGATGAGAACTCCAGTAGAAGATGTCGACCCAAAACAAGCTACACCAGAAGAAGGAAAAGAAAAAGAAGAAGAGATAATACAAGAAATTGTTTTTAGCGATGTAGAAAGTGATAATGAATCTACTGAGAAAGATAAAGAAGAGTGAAAGGAAAAAATTCTTTTCACTAATTAATTTCTTTAAGCTCTGCTAATCGTTTCTGCCATTTTTCAGCAAGATCTTTTTTGTCAATTTTCTCATAGAGACCAATTAATACTTCACATATTTTAATTAGTGAATCCGTCCATTCACCGGAATATTCAACTTCTCTTGGTTTAAAAGTCTCTAATTCCTCTAGGTTAATCTCAATCTTGAAGAAACGGTTGAACTCCTCGAAAGCTTCGCGAATATCAATTAGTGTTTCCATTAAAGTTCGTATTAATTTTGCATCTTTTGAAGAAGAAAGTTGCTCTTTCATTCTCTCTTCAATTACTTCTAACTTTTTTTCTAATTCAGACATTCACTTAACACCTTTAGAAATACTTAGTTATTCTTACTATAAGAATTGAGCTTACTAATTATAAGTTGAATGAAAGAGGAAAAAAAAGAACAGGCTATAGATTCTTTGCATATGCAAAGAGATCGCCTGCTTTGTAAATATCCATTTGTACTTTAGACATGCCTTTATTGGAATGTTCTTTATTCTTTGTATGATTTTTAATCATTCCAGTTTCCAGATTAACTTCAACTTCATCGCCAGTTTCAATTAATAACTTGTCATAAATGATAGCTGATTGAAGTATAGGCATTCCGGCATTGATAGCATTTCTCTTATAGATTGCGCCATAAGATTTTGCAACTAGTGCTTGAACACCAAGAGCGGTGAAGCAATCAACGGCTTGTTGACGAGAAGAGCCTGAACCAAAATTTGCGCCAAAGAATACTATATCACCTTTTTTCGTTGTCTTAGCAAAATCCTTCCATCCGTCAAGATTGTCAAGAGCATATTGTCCCATTTCGTTAATATCAATGATATGAAGATATCTATTGTGAAAAATCATATCTGTATCAACATCATCGATGGGGTTTCCTTTGGGACCGCGAATTACTACAGCCCTTCCTTTAAGTGAAGTTGGTTTTTCCATTTGTTTTTTCCTCCTAAAGATTATCTGGGCTGATTATCTTCCCAGCAATTGATGAAGCAGTCACAGTTTCTGGACTACAGAGATAGGTCATTCCCGAACCTTGTTTTCCTTTAAAGTTGCGGTTTCCAGTAGATACTTGAACTTCTCCTTTACCGGTCATACCAATTTGACCTGAGGCACATCCTGCACAACCAGGATTACTCACTACAGTTCGAGAATCAAATAGAACTTTTATATCATTATTGGCAATCATATCACCAAGCACTCGTCGTGTTGCTGGAACAATTTTTAGTACTGTTTTTGGAGCTACTTCTTTACCTCTAAGCATATCTACTGCTACTTTCATATCAGCATAACGACCATTTGTACAAGAACCAATGAATCCTGAATCAACATGAATATTCTCTTTTTCTAAAGATTCAACCTCAACCACATTATCCGGTTTAAATGGTTTAGCAATTAAAGGACGCAAATCAGTAATATCCACGACAACCTCTTCAACATATTTAGCATCCTCATCAGCATATTGTGGAGTGAAATCTGTCTTAGCGCGTTCTTTACAATATTTTAGAACTTCATCACTTGGGGAAATAAACCCAACAATACCACCCATTTCAGTTACCATAGATGAGAGGGTTATTCTACCTGGTAAAGAGAGATTATCAATTGCTTTGCCTTCAAATTCGATTGCTTTGCCTAAGGCACCTTGGGAAGTCAATTTCCGAATGACTGCTAAAGTAATATCTTTTGCAGAACAAGGAGCTTTTAATTCACCCTCAATAATAACTTTCATTGTTGGTGGGACTTCAAACCAAGTTTTTCCTGCTTTCATTCCAAAAGCAATATCTTGATCACCCATTCCCTGACCAAAAGCACCAATACAACCCATAATATTCAAATGGCTATCTGTGCCAACAGTTGTTGTTCCAGGTAAACTATACCCGTCCTCGATTAGAACATGGGAACCAATACCCCATTCTGAATCATAGAGCTTTATGTCCTCTTCTTCTGCGAAGACTCGAATGGTTTGCTGATTTTCAGCGTATCCAAGATTATTGGCAGGGATTACACAATCAAAAGTGAAGACTGTTTTCCCTTTATTCTCAAACTTCGATTTTTCAGGGTAATTTTTACGTAGATTACCTACAACATTAGCTCCTGCAAAATCACGAGCACTCCGAACATCGAGGTCTAACCAAATAATATTACCCGGTTTTACCTCATCTTTTGAATGAGCGGAAAAAATTTTTTCAATTACTGTTTGACCCATTGTCTTTCGACTTCTCCGAATTATCTTCCAGAAATATATTTCTGAAATCTGCTTTCTACTACACCAATTGTTATTTATAGATTTTCATTATATCTAACATTAATGTGTACTGGATTGGTTAATTATTTTCAAAAATGAAAAAGTGTTGTTTCGCAAAAATTAAAAATAGAACCTAGTCATTTTAATTCAATAATTATAGAATTAAAATAGGTATAAATGTAAGAAAAATCACTAGATTAAATAGGGAAAAAATCTGGATTGAAAATTAGTTATTAGTGAAGAGTGCTGAGAATAGGGAAGCATATAAGATAGTCATGGTGATAGATAAATGAGCAGTTCCAAAAGAGACCCTTATGAAGTTTTAGGCGTTCAAAGAAACGCAAATCAAGATGAAATTAAAAAGGCCTACAGAAAACTTGCTCGGAAAAATCATCCTGATGCAAATCCTGGTGATGAAGGTGCAGAGAAGCGCTTCAAAGAAGTGTCAGAATCTTATTCAGTTTTAAGTGATCCTGATCAAAAGGCTGCTTATGATCGATTAGGATGGAGTGGTTTAGGTCACACGGCGGGAGGAACAGGTGGCGACCCATTTGGAGG
>DAOUWQ010000183.1 GCA_030667035.1 Candidatus Heimdallarchaeota archaeon
CACGTTCTATCGAAAGAGTTGGTTGTGCATTTCTGGATTGCGAGCGTAATTGTTGGATCCTTTCAAACATAGTTAAACCTCAACACAAACTTCTAGATCAAAGCTCTCTAGTTGTTTCTTGATTTCCTCTATCCTTTCTTTTGATGGAGGAATAATTTCTTTCATTCGGTTTACTTTGTTAAGCTTCTTATATTTCTCTTCTCCAATTGTATGAAATGGTAAAAGGTCTACGCGAATAATATTGAGTTTTTGAATAAATTTTCCGAAATCAGCAATATCTTCCTTACTATCATTTATTGTTGGTATAATTGGAATTCTAACAAGAATATTATATTTTAATTCAGAGAGTAACAGCAGATTTTCTAATATTTCCTTATTCGATATTCCAGTAAATTTCTGATGTTTTTTATCATTGACGAGTTTTAAATCATAAAGGAATAAATCAACATTAGGAGCGATCAAGAGAATTATTTCTTTGGAAGCACAACCTGCAGTATCAAGAGTAGTGTGTAAACCATTTTTTTTGCAATCAATCAATAACTCATTTAAGAAATCTTTTTGCATCAAAGGTTCTCCTCCTGAAAAGGAAACCCCTCCATTTGACTCCTCATAGAAGACAATGTCTTTGTTGATTTCTTTCATAACCTCTGTTACTGAAATACTTCTGCCGATAATTTCCCCATCACTTCTACAAAGATTTACTGAATTAGTTTGCAATGCATCAGTAAAAGGTTCAGGTTCTTTCTTCTGACTTTCAGGGTTATGGCACCACCAGCAATCCATAGGGCATCCTTTAAAGAAAATGGTTGTTCGAATGCCAGGACCATCATGAATAGCATATTTTTTGATATCGAAAATTATTCCTTGTGATGCCATACATAGAGAAATGGTCTTTGGGATAATAAATTTAATCAAAAAAAGCTATTTAAGTGATAATAATGGCAGCTAATATGCTTTAAATTGATTAGCAAGATAGAATTAATTGGTGAAATTAAAATGGAACAACCAACCTGTCCAAATTGTGGAAAATCTGGTCATATTAAATACAAACAATTAGCACATGAAAGTGGTACTAAATTTCCCAGAGATTTAGTTGCGATGGCTTATTGCACAAGCTGTGGCCACATTATCGGTATCGGTGCAGGACGATAAAAAAATACATTTAGCAGTGGAATTATATTTTCCACTTTTTTTGCTAATCACTTTTTCTCCTTAATCAATAACGTTTTATAATTAACAAATTGAATTAATGAGATATGTCAGACGAAAAATTCGAAAATTTAAAAATATTAGATAATTTCTATCAAACGTCAAGCTTTTTTCCAATGCCAGTAGTATTAGTTGGTACAGTATCAGAATCAGGTCAAACAAACATAGGTCCTTATTCTCTGTGTTTTCCATATAGAATAGCAGGTGAAGGAAAACATGCCATGAAATTGAATGCACGTTCGGATAGTAACACCGCTACAAATATCCGTAGAACTGGAGTTTGTTCAATTAATTTCATTGAAGATGATAAGAAATATATGGAAAATTGTGTGATGTTGGGATTTCCAGGTGAGACCACAGAAGAAAAAATGGCAAACAGTATCTTTACTCTTTTACCATCAACGAGAACTAATGAAGAGAAAGAAGCTGGTAAACAATATCCAGAAATTGTTGAGGAAGCCATACAAGTTTTTGAATGCACTGTTGATCCTAATGAACCAGTTTATGTAGATGAAGAAACAACAGAATGTCATATGGTTCTTCTGATAGATAAAATTGTCATGAAAAGTAAATGGAAACAAGCATTATACGAAGGGAAAGGATTTCCAAAATTGCCTATCGATTACGGTTATAGAAACAATGCTGATTTTTGGTTCACAAAACACTCAAAACCATATAGATTAGCAATCCCTGAATCAAAAGGTATTGATGTTTCTACAATTAAGTATGCGGTTAATAGATCTGATCCAAAGCTAGATTGGACTGATGAGGCTTGTGAAAAACTAGTCAAAGTTCCTCGAATATTCATAAATAGAGTTGTTCGTCAAATCAACGAACAAGCAATAGAAGCCGGTTTGACAGAAGTCACAGGTGAATATATGGATATGCTACGAGATAAGCGCGAGGCAGATAATAGAAAGTAATTCATATCTCAATAATTAATCCATCATAAGCTAATTTGAACCCTTTCTCAAGGGTTTCTTTTCTTTCTTTACTTGTTTCATCAAGTGTTTTATTTGTATGATTAAAATGAGTAAAGTAAATTTCTGTTGTTGTATTTTTCAAGCGTTCCATTGTTTCTATCATAGGTGGATGTGGAACATTTGCCATTCGTGGTATTTCATCTTTCGTATAAAACGTAGCATCAATTAAGGCAATATCTGCCTCTTCAATAATTGCTAAAATTTCTTCTGTCCAATAATCTAAGTCTGGTAAATAGACTACTGTTTTCTTTGCATGAATAATGAATCCAACGGTATCAACATATTCATTCCTGTGAGGGACTTCAAATGAAGAAACAGAAAACTCGTTGTAATGTTGCTTTGTACCAATTTCAAAAGGTACAGGAGTAATATTCTCTTGTTCGATCATATGTTTGAAAGGGTGATAGCTATCTAGAAATTGCTTCATTTTATGTGTGCAATGAATAATCATTTTTTTAATATTAATACATTCTTTTCCTAGAGACCAAAGGCCAGCAATATGTCCGAAATGAGTATGAGTTAGGAAAATACCATCAATTGGAATACTTTTTGCAAGTGATTCTTTTTGCGCAATTTTGTTAATTGTATCTACTTGCTCCTTCAAGTCTGGGGAAGCATCAAATATATAACAGAATTTCTTCTTTGAATCCATTAATGCGATAGATGGACCTAGCCTTCGAAAAGCTTTGTCCTCTCTAGACTTTACACAATTTTCACAATAACAACCAATTTGTGGAACACCAGCATCTTGACCTGACCCGAGAATTACTAATTGCATATCTAATTCAACAAATAATTCAATAAAGAAGTTTCCCATTAAATTAATTGAGAGTAAATCAAGACTAAATTTCACTTAATTTCAACTAGCTTTTCTAAAGCGGCAAATTATAAATATATGAATAAAAATCGGTATTGTAGATTTCATCTGAATAAAGCGTTAATGACTAAATTTGTTGATGATTATGGAAGACAAAAGAATATCTGAACATGAATCTGTTATAACACTTTACAACATACTAAGAATGGAATATATTAAACCGCACTCTTCTCATAATAGATTGTTTGAACGATTAGAAAATGATGGGATAACCAATATTTGGGATAGATACGAAGCTCAAGGTTTGGCTTTCGGTGATCCTGATCGCAGGTGCAAGTTTTGTATGGATGGAGTACGTTGTGATTTATGTTCACATGGTCCTTGTCGAGCAAATGTAGCAAAGGATAAACGAGGAGTCTGTGGGATGACTGGGGATGGTATGGCAATGCGGATGATGTTGCTTCGAAATGTTATGGGGTCATCAACGTATCAATATCATACTGATCAAACGATAAAAACTCTGCGTGCAATTGCCGATGGAAAAACGACGTTCAAAATTGAATCACCAGAAAAATTGACTGTGTTCGCTGAACGTTTAGGAATAGATGCTAGTGGGAAAATAAATGATGTAGCAGTTCGATTATGTGATTTTGTTGAACAAGATTTCAATAAAAAACATGATGAGCCTAGTGTTATTGTTGATTTATTAGCTCCAGAAGAGCGAAAAGAATTATGGCGAAAATTAGACATCTTCCCTGGTGGGATTCATGGTGAAATCTTATTCTCAACCAGCTCATGTTTAACCAACGTTGATGGCTATTACGTTAGTCTTGCTCTAAAGGCTATGCGATTGGGTATTGCTATGGCATACCAAAGTCAAATCGTAAATGAATACATTCAAGATGCTATCTTTGGTATTCCTAAGCCTCACAAAATGAGAGTTGATTTAGGGGTTCTCGACCCTGATTATGTCAATGTTCTCCCAAATGGTCACGAACCATTTCTAGGTTTTGGTTTAGTCCAAGAAGCACGAAAAGCAAAATGGCAGAAAAAAGCAATAGCACAAGGAGCAAAAGGCATTCGAATTATTGCCAATATTGAAACCGGTCAAGAAATGATTCAAAGATGGGAAATGGATGACGTTTTTTACGGTTACACTGGTAATTGGCTAATGCAAGAAGCAATTTTAGCAAGCGGTTGTGTAGATATTTTTGTTGCTGATATGAATTGCTCAATGCCTGTTGATCCTATTTATGCAGAGAAATATCATTTCAAACTAATTCCTGTTAGTGCATTAGTTGCTTTTGAAGGAATTACTGACAGAATCAATTATGAACCTGAAAAAGTCGAGGAACAATCAGGACAATTACTCCAAATGGCTATTGATAATTTCAAAGAGCGAAAAGCGTCAATTAAACCTATTACTGGATTACCTATGAGTGAAGCTATTGTTGGTTTTTCCACTGAAAGCATATTAGAAGCACTTGGTGGTTCTTTAGATCCTTTGTTAGATGCCGTGAAAAATGGTTCAATACGAGGTATAGTTGGAATGGTTTCTTGTACCACTCTAAGAGATTTTGGCCAAGATGTACATACAGTAGCAGTTGTTAAAGAATTAATTAAACGAGACGTTTTGGTTTTGTCTCTTGGATGTGGGAATGCTGGCGTGCAAGTTGCTGGTTTATGCAGTTTAGATGCTATCAAATTAGCTGGACCTAAATTACAAAAAGTTTGCAAAGCACTGAGTATCCCTCCAGTTCTAAGCTATGGTACCTGTACAGATA